>CALCXL010000670.1 GCA_937907595.1 uncultured Pseudomonadota bacterium | reverse complement strand
ACGAAGAGCCGGCCCCCCGCGAAGGAGGCCGGCCCCAGAACCCGAAAAGCCAGCATCCCGAGGGACACTGGCCATTCTTGTATCTGCTGCTGTTCCTGGTCGAGTCCCGCAAGCGGGCCCGGCCCCGTCGGCCCCGAAGGGTCGACGTCACTCGGATCTGGACGCTGCATCAGCCACCTCGGCGGCTGCCTGCCCCGTGTCTCCCGGTCCGCTCTGCCCGCGGTTCCGTTCTCAAGGGTCGTGACTGCGCCTCTTCAGAGGTTTGCGAGGCGATGCTTCCTTCAGACCGCCGAAGCGACCTGCGTTTCACACCGCGCCGGTGGTGAACCGGCTTTCCTGGGTCCTGCGCCTGCAGCTCACGCCGCTGGCGCCACCCTCTCGAAGTTGTCCAGGTCCTGCAGGGTATGCAGGGTCGCAGGTAGCAACTCATCAGTTTGTTGCATCGACCGTGGTGTTCAGCCTCTCGACTCCACCTTCGTCGTCTTCCCTCACGACCCCTTCGGCTCTGTTTCCAAAACCGCGGGTACTCCCCTCATGGACTTCGGACCCTTCCTCAGGGTTCGTCTTCCCATCGCTCGGCCCGGCGTCGCCTCCTCCCTGTCGGGGGACTCGGTCAACCGGACTGCCTCTCTTGAGGTCTCTTCGCCCCTTCAGCGCTCCCAGCACAAAGCGTCCACCTTTTCACTCGTCGCTCTTGCCGGCCGCCGCAAGCGACCACCGACTCCTGCTCCGAGCGCCGCGGGTTTGCTTCACCCGCTTCGTTCCACCCTCGCCGTTTCACACGACCTCGGCGGCTTGCTCCGCTCTGCACCCTGCCGACGTCTCCGCCGGCACACACTCATGGGGTTTGCTGCCCTTCAGGGGTCTTCCCGTCCCGTCGAGGACGGCGCTGTCACCAGCTCCGTCATCCACCTCATGACCTTTCCCGTCTCGCCTCCCGCCGACAGCGGGGAACCCGAAGGTTCGTGGCGGCACGCTGGGCCTCCAGGGGTTTGCTCGATTGGGTCGACCGTCTCCGCCAGCTTTCAGTTTCCCTTCCGCTGGGGCTCGTCCCCTCCTGGGCTTTCTCTTGTGGGACTGGTTCACACTTTCCAGCCGGTTGCCCGGAGGGGAAAGGCTCGACAGCCCCGTCACGCGTCCAAATTGTCAAAGAGCAGCAGCTCGTTGTGGGGAGACACTACGGGGGCCCCCCCACTTCGAAAAGGGGGGGATCCGCTGAAAGATCGCGTGTCCGGAAAAGCCATTGGATCCTGGCGATCTTCACGATTTCGATCTTTGACTTCCCTGCTGGGGGGGAAGCGGATCGAAACCTGATTGCGCGGTTCGGGAAAGATCGCCGGGATTTTGGGCTGCTTTGCGGCCAGCAAGGACCTGTGGACAGCGCAGCCAGTGCCGGAGATCGGCGCAATGTACGAAGATCACAGGGAAAGTCAATCAGGCCTGCTCCGACATCAAAACCGAGGGCGGTCCCACTACACTGCGGCGATGCGCAGCCCTGCTTCTCGCCTGGACCACGGCCTGGCCACCCTCCGCTCCCGGGGGCTGGGCCTGCACGCCATCCTGCCCACCGCCGAGGCCGCCACCGTGGCGCCGAAGCTGGCGGAGCTGGCCGAGGCCTGGCCTTCGCTGGTCCTGGTGGGCTCGGCCGGCGCCACGCTGTGGCAGTCGATGACCGCGGCCCGCGCCTTCGGACCCGCCGATCCCGTGGACGAGTACTGCGAGGATGCGCTGTTCGACTTCTGCGACGACCTGGAGCCCGACGTCGCCACGACCCTGCTCTGGCCGGCGGCCGACGCGGGGGCGACCCTGCCGGTGACGCGGTTGGGCGAGCTGGCCGGCTGGTCGCACCGCTCGCCCCTGGGCCTGGGCATCCACCCGCGCTTCGGGCTCTGGTTCGCCTACCGGGGGGTGCTGCTGCTGGACGTCGCCCTGGAGCCCCTGCGGGAGCCTGTGGCCCCCTCCCCCTGCGACGCCTGCGCGGATCGGCCCTGCATCTCCGCGTGCCCGGTGGGCGCGGTGGGCGGGCCCGCCGGGGTGGACCTGGGCCTGTGCCTGGGCGAACGGGATCGGGAGGGCGCCTCGTGCGTGAGCGCGTGTGCGTCGCGCGCGGCGTGTCCGATCGGGGCCGAGCACCGCTACCCGGCCGAGCAGCAGGGCCACCACCACCGATTCTCCACCCCCATGCTGCGGCGCGCGCTGGCGACGTCGGCGTCCGCGCCCCCCGAGTGGAGCCGGTCCTGAGCGACCGGCCACCGCAATGAGCGACCGCCCATGAGCTTCCAGCGCACCACCCAGGACGCGATGGTCAGCCACGTCGTCACCCACCTGCACCTGCTGCGGCACGGGCGGGTGGACACGGGGCCGCGGCGCATCGCCTACGGGGCGTCGGACCTGCCGCTGAGCGCCGTGGGGCGGGCCGAGTCGGAGGCGCTGGAGGCCTTCGTGGAGCAGGCCTTGCCGCGGCCGAGCGGGATCCTGTCGTCGGACCTGCAGCGCTGCCGGGCCCTGGCCGAGCCCCTGGCCGAGTCGTTGGGCGTGCCCCTGCACATGAGCGCCGCGCTGCGCGAGCAGGACATGGGCGCGTGGGAGGGCCAGGCCTGGGACGATCTGCAGGCGGCCCACCAGGTCGACGTCAACGACTATTGGGACGACTACGTGGGAGCGCGGCCTCCGGGCGGCGAGAGCCTGGCCGACGTGTCGGCGCGGGTGGGGGCCTGGTGGGACGAGCAGTGGCCCCGGCTGGAGGGCGGCCGGTGGATCCTGGTGGGGCACGCCGGCGTGGTACGCAGCCTGCTCTGCCGATTCCTGGGCCTGCCCATGACGGAGGCGCTGCGCTTCGCCCCGGCCCACGGCAGCCACTCCCACGTCCTGCTGGCCGAGGCCGGCGCGGTGCTGCAGTCCCTGGGGCAGCTCCCCGTCGCCAGCCGCGGGGCCGAGCAGTACCAGTCGCAGTCGGTGCGCCGGGTGGGGCGGCGGCTGGCCCTGAGCGGCAGCGCAGGCACCGGCAAGAGCACCCTGGGGCGGCGGCTGGCGGCGGCGATGGACGTGCCCTTCCTGGAGGAGGGCATGCGGCGGCGACTGGAGGAGGGGCTGGTGGTGCACGACCTGCGCCCCGAGCAGCACCGCGCGCTGATCCTGGAGCTCTGGCGGGAGCAGCAGGCCGCAGAGGAGCGGGCGCACATCGAGTTCGGGGGCTTCGTGGCGGACCGCAGCGCCGTGGACTTCGCCGCCTTCTGCCTGCTGTTCCACAGCTACGACGTCGCCTTCTGCGAGGACCTGGTGCCCCGCTTGCTGGCGCACGCGCAAGGCTACGACGCGGTGATCAACCTGCCCTGGGGCCTGCTGCCCCTGGAGGCCGACGGGGTGCGCTCCACCAACCGCTGGTACCAGCGGCACTTCCAGGCGACGGCAGAAGGCCTGCTGCGCCGCGATCTGCCCCCGGGGCGGGCCTGGTTCCTGCCTGATCTGGAGGACCTGGAGCGCCGCCTGCAGTGGATCGTGGAGCGGGTGGCGCGGTGAACGACAGCCCGGTGCACAGCAGCTTCACGCCCGGCGACTCCGGCTACGGGGCCTGGGGCGGCGAGGGGGCCCCGGTCGACCCCCTGGCGCGCCTGCCGGGCTCGGGGTTCCTGTTGTTGGCCTTCGCGCTGTTCGTGCCCCTGGGCCTGCTGCCCATCGTCTGGGCGGGCCGCGCGCGGCGCTCCCTGGCGGAGGGAGACCCCATCGGCGCGGCGCTGGCGGCCGACTGCTCGCGCGCCTGGGCGTGGCGCTGCCTGGCCCTCGGGATCACGGCGCAGTGCGTCGTCTTCGGCCTCTGGCTGCTGGAGCGCGCAGGCTGATCGGGGGGCCCGGGTGACCGGTCACCCGGTGGGCGTCCTGGACCTCACCGCGCCCGCAGCGTCGTCAGCTTGTTCTTGCGATCGAGCACCAGCTTCCAGCCCCGGAGCCGCGGCAGCATGCGGTCGGGCGGCGGCGTCTTGCGGGTGCCCGAAGACTGCCGGAAGGTGGCGACCTTGCGGGGCACGTCGTAGGCGATGGCGTAGGCCGCGTCGCCGATGTCCAGGGACACCGGGAAGGCCGAGTCCAGGCGGGCGGACAGCGACGGGTCCAGGGGCGCGGGCAGCAGGTCCTCAGGCTCCAGCAGGGCCAACTCGTTCGCGCGCTCCAGCCCGACGGCCTCCAGGCGGGCCAGCAGCCAGGGTTCGAGGGGCGCCGGGGGGGGCTCGCCGTCCAGGGCGGCGGCCAGCGCCGTGCGCTCCAGGCGCAGGGGCAGGTCGCGGCGCAGGGTCTTCATCATCGATCCACGAAGGATGAGCGTGCAGACGGCCTCCCGCAGCAAGGCGCCGCGGGGCTCCTCCTCCTCCACGGCCAGGACCTTGCCGGCGTAGACGCGCTCGGTCTTCGCGACGATGCGACCGCGCGATCGCTCGACGCCGGCCAGGCGCAGGCTGCCCATGCCGGCCTCCACCAGCCAGGACAGGGGCACCGGCATGGCCCGGGTGGCCAGCAGGCGGCGCTCGCTCCCCTGCCCCATCGCCCGCTGCTCCAACACCAGGATCGCCTGGACCTCGTCGACGTCGACGGCGCTCTCCCTCCCCAACTCCAGCTCCGGGCCGGCGCCGTTGGCCCAGCGGATCCGGCTGTTGCGGCGACGGGCGATGTGGGCCGAGCGGGGCCACGCGGCCAGCAGGGCCAGGGCGATGGCCTTGCGGTCGATGGGGGGCTCGCCTCGGGGCTCCCGCAGCTTCAGCAGGCGTCGATGGCGGCTGGCGGAGCGGCGGGCCTCGTCCAGGGCGGCGCGGTCGAGCCCGTGCCGTGAGTCGCCGGACCAGACCGCGCGCATGCCCGCCACCGCGTCGCAGCGGCTTGCCGCCAGGTCCTCCACGCCCTCGCCCCGCTGCCCGAAGAAGAGGCGACGTCGCGTGCTCAGGCTCGCCGTCAGCGCCACGCCCTGCTCCGCCAGCCCGCGCGCCGCGAACTCCCCCAGCACCCGGCCCAGCCAGGGGTCGGTCGGCATGGCGAACAAGCGGGCGCCTACCTCCGTGAGGGACCCGTCGGCGTCGACCGCTCCCAGGGCGGCCAGATCCTCCTGGGCGGCGGCGGTGGCGTGGGCCTTCGGCGGGTCGTACCAGGGCAGATCCTCCACGCGCGAGCCGCACGCCGCCGCGGCCAGGACCAGGGGGACCAGGGACTCACGGTGCATGGCGGGCGGGGTCTGCGCCTCCAGCCGAGCGAGCGGCGACCACAGGCGCAGGCAGCGCCCAGGCCCGAGTCGTCCGGCCCGGCCCGCGCGCTGCTGGGCGGAGTCCATGGCGACGGGCCCCAGCGCGAGGTAGCCGCGGCCGCCGTGGTAGTGCGTGCGGCGGACCAGACCGGAGTCGATGACGGCGACCACGCCGGGCAGGGTCAGCGAGGTCTCGGCGACGTTGGTGGCCAGGTAGATCCGGGGGCGGGCGCCCACGTCCAGGGCGCGGCTCTGCTCCTGCAAGCTCAGGCGACCGTGCAGGGGGACCAGCTCCTCGGGTCGGCCGCGCAGGGCCCGCTCGACCGAGCGGATCTCCCCCACCCCGGGCAGGAAGACGAGCACGTGGCCGTCGGCCTCCAGGCGATCCAGCGCCACGCGCACCCGCCCCTCCAGGCCCTGCACGTCAGGCAGCAGCGTCGCGCCGGCCAGGTGGTCGACGTCGACGGGGTGCAGCCGGCCCTCGCCGCGCAGGTGGGGCCCGCCGATGTGCTCGGCCAGCCGGTCGCCGTCCAGCGTCGCCGACGTCACCAGCACCCGCAGGCCTCGCTGCAGCGCCAGCGCCAGGATCAGATCGGTCTCCAACCCCCGCTCGTGGAACTCGTCCAGGACCAGGGTGGCGACGTTCTGCAGGCCCTCGCGCAGCATGCGCAGGACGACGCCGGGGGTGGCGAAGAGGACGGCGGTGTCCGGCCCCACCCGGCGGTCGTCGCGCACGGCGTAGCCCACGGGGCCGCCCAGGGCGACGCGGTCGAGCTGCGCCACGCGGGAGGCCAGGGCGCGGCAGGCGACGCGGCGGGGCTCGACGACCAGGACCCGGCCGCGGCGGGCCAGCCAGCGGGGCAGCTGGGTGGACTTGCCGGAGCCCGTGGGGGCGGAGACGACGGCGTTGCCCTGCTCGATGGCGGCGAGCACGGGTCCCTTGAGGGCGTCGATGGGGAGGGCGGACACGGCGGGAGCGTGCCACATCGCCGCGCCGGGAGGGCGGAGCTCAGCGGGGTCGGGGCCCCGCGCCGGCTACCAGTGCTTGTCGGACAGGACCAGGCGCTCGGCGTCCTCGGCCGGCAGGGGCCGGGCGAAGTAGTAGCCCTGGCCGTAGCGGGCGCCGAAGTCGGCCAGCACCTGCCACTGCAGCTCGGTCTCGATGCCCTCGGCCACGGCGTCCATGCTCAGGCTGTCGGCCAGGGCGAGCATGACCCGCACGAACTCGGGGTCCTGGCCCTCTTCGCCCATGAGGCTGACGAAGGAGCGGTCGATCTTGAGGGTGTCGAAGGGGAAGCGGTGCAGGTGGCTCAGGGAGGAGTACCCGGTGCCGAAGTCGTCCAGCGCCAGCCGCACCCCCATCGCCTTGACCTCCTCGAGCATGCGGGCGGCCGCCTCGGGCTGGTCCATGACCGCGCTCTCGGTGATCTCCAGCTTCAGGCACTGCGGCAGCAAGCCCGTGTCCTCCAGGACCCCGGTGACGTGCTCCACCAGGCCGTCCAGGTCGAACTGCTTGCTGGAGACGTTGACGCTCAGGACCACGTCGCGCCCCACCTCCTGCCACTTCATCGCCTCCTCCGCCGCCGTCTCCAGCACCCAGCGGTCGATCTGGGCGACCAGCCCAGCGTCCTCGGCCACGGGGATGAAGTCGACGGGCGATACGAAGCCGCGCTTGGGGTGGATCCACCGGACCAGGGCCTCAAACCCGCTGACGGAGCCGTCGCGCAGGTCGATGATGGGCTGGTAGACGACGTGGAACTCGTCGTTCTGGATGGCGCTGCGCAGGTCGCGCTCGATCTGGAAGCGGTTGACCGTCTCCAGGTGCATCTGCGTCTCGAAGGTCTCCTGGCGCGCAGTCCCCGCCTTCTTGGCCCGGTGCAGGGCCGTGTTGGCGTCGCGCAGCATCTCCTCCGCGGCGTCGTGCCCCTTGCGGCTGCTGACGATGCCCACGCTGGCCGAGCACCAGACCTCCTGCTCGCCCACACAGACCGGCTGCGACAGCACCTGCCGGATGCGATCCGCGACCCGAGACGCCTCCTCAGGCGCCTCGAGCCCGTCCAACAGGACCGCGAATTCGTCGGCGCTGATCCGCGCGATGGTGTCCTCGGGCCGAACGCAGGTCTCCAGGCGGCGGGACGTGGCGATCAGCAGCCGGTCGCCCGCGGCGTGGCCCAGGGACTCGTTGACCACCTTGAAGCGGTCCAGATCCACCAGGAGCACCGCGAAGAGGTGGCTCTCGCCCTGGGCGATGGCGTCGGTGACGCGGTCGGCGAAGAAGGAGCGGTTGGGCAGCCCGGTCAGCCCGTCGAAGAGCATGCGGGCGCTGATGTCGATGAGGGCGCCGGCGATGCGGTAGGGCTGGTCCTTGCCGTCGCGCACGGCGAGGCCGCGGCACATCATCCAGCGGTAGGTGCCGTCCTCGTGCAGCAGGCGGTGGTCGGCTTCGAACGAGTCGGTCTTGCCCTCCAGGTGGGCCGCGATCTGCGCGCGCAGGCGCTGCCGGTCCTCGGGGTGCACGCGGTTGAGCCACTCGTCGGGGCTGGGGGAGCGGGCGTCGCCGTCCAGGCCGACGAGCTCCAGCCACTGGCGGGAGACCTCCATCTGGTTCTTGCTGAGGTCCCACTCCCAGAGGCCGTCGGTGGCGCCCCGGGCGGCCCGGATGAAGCGGGCCTGCGACTCGTCCAGGCTGCCGCTGGAGCGGTTCCGGTCGGAGACGCTGCGGGCGGTGAGGATGATGCCGGCGAGGATGGGGTGGCGGAGCTGGTTGTTGGCCAGCAGCTCGAGCTCGACGGAGCCGCCCGTGGGGCTCACGAACCGGAGGACCACGGCGTCGGTGGTGCCCGCCTGGCGGCCCCAGTCCAGCACGCTGTCCTCGGCGGCGTCGCGATCCCCGGACACCACCCAGTCGACGATGCGGGTGTCCACGAGCTCCGTCGGCGAGGCCTCGAGCAGGGCGCGGGACCGGTCGCTGGCGTAGGAGATGAGGCCGTCGGCGTCGATCACCAGGACCAGATCGCCGCAGGACAGCCCCACCAGGGCCAGCCACTCAGAGCGGTTCGCCACCATGTCGCTGGTGCCGAAGGTTATGGAGGTCACTGCCATCGTGATCCCCATCGACCGTCTGGGCCGTGGCTTGAGACAATTCGATCCCCTGGGGGACGGGACGGGGCGGATCGGGGGCAGCGATCGCGGTGTGGCAGCGATCGCGGGAGGCGATCGATCGGGGGAGGCCAGGGGGATCGCCCGGGCGATGCTGTGGGGCGCCGAGGGGTCGGTCGGGAGGTCGGTGTGTCGCTGCCGCTCCAAATGACGAGGTCGGCGCGGGCGCGGACGGAACAAGCGGGGGCGGCTCAATGGGACTGGCCGACGCAATCAGTTGAGCAGGGCGGCGTTGCCGTGCCGTGAGAGCTTGCGGTCGAAGGTCAGCAGCGGAGTCGCGCCGACCCTTGCTGCCGTGCCGACCAGCAGCAGATCGGCGAGCTCCGCGATTCCGCCAGCGTATTCGTCCAGGGCAGTCAGGACGACGTCGATCTCCTCGACGAACACCCCACGGGTTCGGACGAGACGGTTGATGCGCTCGTGCACGACCGGGTGATCGAGGCCGTAGCCCGTGCGGAGCACCCATGCTGTTTCGACCAGCACGATGTGTGCGACGAAGACGCCCTCTGCCGTCGTGTGGTCAAGGAACGCAGCCTCTGCCGCGGCGGTCTGAACGGGGTCGTCACCGACAAGAAGCCGCACAACAACGTTCGTGTCCAGCGAGATCACCGAACGGCCCGGCCGATGGCTTCGTCCATCTCCTGGACGGTCAAGGCGCGCGACACCACCGGGCGGTCCTTGAAGAGGTCCGCGGGCTCGTAGAGATCAGGCACGAGGACGAGGCGCCCCTGTGCATCGATCGAGGCCTGGAGGATCGAGCCAGGGTGCAGCTTCAGGGCCTCCCGAAGCGCAACGGGGACCGTGATCTGGCCCTTGCTGGAGACAGTGACCGTCGTCATGACGACACGGTAAGTCCAGCCGTCTTACCCGGCAAGTCTTCATCTTCGTGGATCGGTCCGCGCCGGGGCAGACTCCGGCGCCCCCCAGAACGAACAAGACCAGCCGCAAGCAGTTGGGATCATTCGACGGATGGTGGTGGAGGCGGCGGGAATCCTCCAGACCCTCGCCGGAACCCCATCCGGAGGCGCCGCCCCCTCACCGCCCCTTCACAGCCTCCTTGCGGCTGCGATCCCGGCGGGCCATCTCCGAGAGGTGCGCCGACAGCGTCAGCCCGACGAAGTGGCTCTCCCCGCCGTAGCGGCCGACGTCGACGGCGTTCACCGGCACGCCGCGCAAGGCCAGGGTGCGGGCGCGGCTGACGTCGGCGGTGGCCTCGCGCTCCATGTAGGTCACGCGTGCGTAGGTGAAGCGCAGGTCGAAGACCGACGGTCCGTCCCACGCGCCCGCGCGGAACTCCACGCCGAAGGAGCCCAGGATCTTGTCGCCGTCGAGCATGGTCAGGGACTGGGTGGACAGCGGGATGGAGGGGGCCTCGTACGCCGCGCCCAGGCGCAGGCCCAGCCAGGGCACCGGGTTGACCTCGCCGCCGACGCGCAGGCTCCAGGTGGGCTCGAAGGCGCCGGGCACCGCCACGCTGCCGCCCTCCTCCTCGCCGCGGTAGACGTCCAGGCCGGCGCAGCCGTTGTCGGCCGAGATGTAGTCGCAGATGGTGAAGGAGTCGGAGCCGCGGCTGTCCAGGTACTCGTCCAGGGGCTGCTCTTCGCCCTCGCGGTCGGGGTCGTCGTACATGAGGGGCATGTCGACGTTGGTGGCGACCACGTCGGACTCGGGGTTCCAGAACTCCATGTGGGCGTCGACCTCGAAGTCGAAGATGCCCTTGAGGGGCTCGATGCGGACCCCCAGCTTGAGCTGCATGGGCAGATCGGTGGAGATGACGATGGACTCGTCGCGCCCGCGCACGTGCACGGGGTCGCCCCCGAAGAGGCTGGCTATCGTGCTGCCCGCGAAGAAGTCGGCGCCCAGGGTGCCGTTCAGCTCGGCCGTGCCCTCGGCCTGCATGTCGTAGGGCGGGCTCCAGGTGGCGCCGATGCGCAGCCAGTCAACGGGCTCGAACATCAGCCCCACGTTGATGTAGGGGCGCACTTGCTGGGCGGAGAAGGAGGCCAGCACGTCCCACTGGGGGTCCTCGGCGTTGGGGCGGTCCTCCCCGCTCACCGACGCGACCCGCGCGGCGATGATGTCCCCCGAGGCCACGAACGACTCGTCCAGGCTCATGATCAGCAGCTGGAAGCCCACCCCGGCGGAGAACCACGGCACGGGGCGCCAGGCGACGCTGAGGTTGATGTTGCCCTGCACCAGGGTCTGCTCGACCAGGCGGTAGCGGCCGGGGCCGTAGCGGTCGAAGCGCTGGGTGGGCGCCATGGGGGCGTAGAGGCCCAGGGCGATGGTGATGTTGGGCTTCTTGAAGCCGAAGGCCAGGCCGACCTCGGGGATGGGGCGGAAGTGATCGCTGGAGTTCGTGCGCGCGAAGGGGTCGTCCAGGGAGCCTTCGATGCGGACGCCGTCGGGGCCGACGTTGTACTGGCCGACGTCCTCACCCCCGTCGCCGCCGCTGCGGTCGAACCAGCGCAGGGTCTGCATGCCCACCAGGCCGCCCTCGATGTGGAAGCCCTGGAGCTGCGTGAGGCCGGCGGGGTTGTAGTAGAGGGCGCCGACGATGTCCTCGGCGTTGGCGACGTTGGCGCCTCCGCGGCTGAGGCCGACCATGCCGGTGTCCGGGGTGAAGAGGCCGCCCGCCTCGGCGGCGGGGGCGAGCAACAGCAGGGCGGCGACCAGGGCGGTCCTCATGGGGTGGGGCTCCGGGG
>CALCXL010000669.1 GCA_937907595.1 uncultured Pseudomonadota bacterium | reverse complement strand
TGAAGGAGGCACGCTATCGGACGACTGGCGCTTACACGGATTGCGGGACACCCTCACTGAATGAGTCAACGGTCGACTCGGCGCCTTCACACCGCCAGCCCGATGCGCCAGGGGACTCCCAACTTCCCGGACTCGCCTCGAAGAACGTGGTGTCCCAAGGCCATGGATGCCCCAGGCCCGCCACGAACGCCGAAGAAGGGAGAAACTCCGCGGCCCGGTCCAGCGCGCAGATCATCCGCCGGTTGGACTGGGCGCGGCTGACACACGCGGGTGCATCGGCATCGGGACACAGAGCCTGGTGCCGGAGGCAGGGTGATCCGAGGCCGAACAACGCGGCGTCGACGAACTCGCCGCCCACGAAGCTGTGTTCGAGGTGCGGACCATCGATCAGGACCGGAGGGACCTGGGGACTCTGGAGCCAATCTGCATTGACCGGGCCCACGTTCATCGTCGTGATCCCCACCGTGGGCGCTGAGGCCGCCAAGACGAAGGGCTCGGCGGGCGAGTCCGTGCCAACCCACAGGTTGCGCATGCTGTAGAGGCTCCACCCCGGTCCGGCAGAGGCGACCTCGATGAAGGCGGCCGCCTCGTTTTCGGCCGCGGTGTTCTGGAGAGCCTGGACGTTGAGTCCGGTCCGGGGAGTCTCGATCAGCACGAGGGGCGACGAGCCGCTGACGTTCGCCACGAAGCTGTTGCGGAAGAGCTGGACGTCTTCGCCCACGTACGTGCTCATCGACCCGTCGAAGTGCATCAGTGGGCCATCCGCAGCCGGGAAGGCCTCAAACGGCGACCCGGTCGTGGCCCAGGGCCTCCCGACGGCTCCGATGGGGCAGGAGGGGTTAGACATCGGTGAAGATGGGACGACCGTCGCAGGCTGCTCGGGCAGCACGAAGCTGCCGGTTCCGCTGACGTGGCGGTTGCGGCTGAAGACGTTGTCTTTCCACGCGGTCGGGGCCAGATCCACAGGGCCGTCAGGGCCCAGCGCGTACGTCGACAGCGGGAGTCCCGACCGGACCAGTGGGATGCCCGGACCGAGGCCGTTCGCCGCGAACGTCGTGTTCACCACCCCCGGCCAGTCGTCGAGCAGGAGGGCGAGCCCGCCATCGACAAGGTTTCCGAACACGACGACATCGTTGAGGATCAGGTGGCCCTGCGGCTCGACCGCCTCCAAGAGGGCGTTCGCGTTGCCGGTTCCGTCCAGCCGACAGCCCGCGATGCCGACGTTCTGAAGCGTCAGATCGCCGGAAGTACGTACCGCCGAGCCCTCGCAGTTCCCGATGAAGTGGCCGAAGCCGTTGGAGAAGACAGTGCCTGCAGGTCCGGCGATGCCGTTTCCGATCGCGTAGTCGACGGTCCCCTGGAGCGTGAACATGTCGATGTAGAGCGTGCCTGGACCCTCCACGTGCAGCCCAGGCCGGCGCTGGGGGACGCCGCAGGCGCCGTTCGCCCGGAGGTCGATGTTGAGGCCGTTGAGGGTGTCGCCGGCGGGTCCAGCAATCCAGTTGACGACAGGAGCGCCAGCCGGCGCCGTCGGGTCTCCGCAGACCGGCTGACCTCCGAGGCCCACCACGAGGGGGGAACCGAGCGCGCCCGTGCTGTTGTCGATCACCAAGGACTCCTCAAGCGGATCCGGCTCGAGGGCGCATATCTGTTCATACGACGGACCCGCAGAGGCTTGATTGACTTCGGCCGCCGCGAACGCGAGTTCCATCGTGTCCTCCAGCGCGTCGCAGGGGAAACCGCAGCGATCGATGGGAAGCGACAAGGCGGCACCAACGCAGATTTGGTGATCAGGCGGGACCGCCCAGACCGGCGGGGTCAGCGCGAGGAACAGCAAGACGCCGAGGCCGCCCAATATGCTCCCTGGTTCGAGCCCTAAACCAGATCGTCCGATGCCCACCCGACCCCCTGCCGCTGCTGTCCGAAGAGCCCCGAACCAGCCCCTCAACCGCCGGCCGTCCTGCTCTCCAGCCCCACCCTACGAAGCAACAGACGGTCTGGCGACTCACCCCGGGCCAGGAATCCTCTCGCGACCGCTGTCTTCCCGCAGTGCACACCGACGCGCCGTCCCTCGCCGGCTTCCTGCACCCCTTCCGGCCGGTCAAGCAGAACAACAGCTGAGGTTGTTGCCCCCTACGATGGGGGCTGGTCGATGGGCTTCAGGGTTCATCGGACGACGAGGCGCCCCTCCGGGACTGGGGGGCGCTTTGTGGTTTTTTGGGGGTGGGGGTGATCGGGGGCGCCTCCGCTATCCTTCCCCCCATGCGCATCGCGATCTATCTGCTGGCCCTCCTGTTGACCGCCTGCCCCTCCGCTGACGACGACGACGACTTCGTCGGCTGCACAGACGGGGACGGGGACGGCTACTGCGAATCCTCGGACTGCGACGATACCGATCCCAACGTGCACCCCGACGCGCCGGAGCTCTGTAACAACGTCGACGACGACTGCAACGGGGAGCTCGGCGCGCCGGAGACCCTGGACGCCGACGCCGACGGGGTGGCCTCCTGCTTCGACTGCAACGACGAGGACGGCACCGAGTACCCCGGCAACGACGAGATCTGCGACGGCTTCGACAACGACTGCGACGGCGAGGTGCCCCTCGACGAGGTGGACGGCGACTTCGACGGGCACCTGGCCTGCGTGGACTGCAACGACAACGACTCGGACATCTTCCCCGGCGGCGAGGAAGCCGAGTGCGACGGCGTCGACTCCAACTGCGACGGCGTGCTCAACGTCTTGGAGGAGGACGGCGACGGCGACGGCTTCACCGGCTGCGAGGGCGACTGCGGGCCGGACAACCCGGACATCCACCCCGACGCGGACGAGGGCTGCAACACCATCGACAACGACTGCGACGGCAGCCTGGGCGGCGAGGAGGGCGACGCGGACGGCGACGGCTTCGCGCTCTGCGCCGGGGACTGCGACGACCAGGACCCCGGCGTCAGCCCCGGCCTGGGCGAGGCCTGCGACGGGCTGGACACCGACTGCAACGGCCTGGTCGACGGCACCGACGCCGCGGGCAACCCCGAGGACACCGACGCCGACGGGGACGGCGCCGCCACCTGCAGCGGTGACTGCGACGACGGCGACCCGGAGGTCGGCCCCGGTGCCGTGGAGCTCTGCGACGGCGTCGACAACGACTGCAACGGCCTGCTCGACGGCGTCGACTCGGCCGGCAACCCCGAGGACTTCGACGGCGACAACGACAGCTTCGGCGTCTGCACCGGCGACTGCGACGACGGGGATGCCCTGGTGGCGCCCGGCGCCCTGGAGCTCTGCGATGGGCTCGACAACGACTGCAACGGACTGCTCGACGGCGTGGACTCGGCCGGCAACCCCGAAGACACCGACGCCGACGCCGACGGCTCGGGGATCTGCGAGGACTGCGACGACGACGATCCCCTCGCCTTCCCCGGCGGCGTGGACGTCCTGGGCGGCGGCGACGGCAACTGCGACGGGATCGTGGGCTCGGACGTGCCGGCGATCATCGGCTGGGCCGAGCCGGAGGCGGACCTGCTCGACGCCCTGGAGGAGGAGTGCCTGGCCCGCGGGCTGGTCGCCACCCAGATCGGCTTCGAGGTGGGCATGGTCAACACCGACCTGGTGGAGCTGGGCCTGACCTTCTCCAGCGACCCCACCGGCGTCGGCGCACCCCTCGTCTACAACACCAGCTTCGGCAACGTCGTGCCCCGCACCGGCACCCGCTTCGCCCAGACCCAGGGCCCCGCGCCGGCGCTGGTCATCGAGTTCGAGGTGCCCCAGACCTTCGTGGCCGGCGCCACCCAGGTCTTCGGCAACTTCCTGTGGTTCGACTTCGACGTCGAGCTGTACTGGCAGGGCGACCTGATCGACCAGGGCGGCTTCTACGCAACCGTGAACCCCGACGTGGAGACCTGGGCGATGCGGGGCGTGCAGACCACCAACTTCCTGGCCTTCGACGAGCTCCGCGTGGTGCCGCCCGGCTCCCAGCAGATCGTGCTCGACGACCTGTGGATCTGCGACTGAGGCTCCGCGGCCGCCGCGTCGACGTCCCTCAGTCCCAGCGCGAGCAGGTCAGCAGCCGCTCCTGCTCGGCCTCGTCCACCCGGGCGTAGATCGTGACCGCGTGCTCTTGCCAGACGAAGCGCCAGCCCGGCGCCCGCGCCTCCCGCACCAGTTGCTCCACCGGCCCCGACCCCACGATCGCCAGGTAGCGCACATCGGGCGCCTGCAGCTGATCCAGCAAGGACATCGGCTCGGCGTTGGTGAACTCCGTCTGCACCCGCACCACCCGCTCGGGACGCAGGGGGCCCAGGACCGAGAAGGCGAAGGGGTTGTCCGTCACCAGCACCGTCACCTCCTCCCCGCAGGCCGCCAGCCAGTGCGCGCCGCCCTCCACCCCGTGGGCCAGCCGCGCCTCCTCCGCCTGCCGCTGCACCACGGGCACCGCGCTGTGGAAGGTCCAGCCGATGGTCGCCGCCCCCAGCACCGGCAGCGCCGTCCTCCAACGCCCCGCCACCACCCCGAAGACCCCGCCCGCGCACGCCGCCAGCAGCACCAGCGTGGGCACGAGGTAGCGCGCGAAGCCCAATTTGATCGTCCCGTTGAGGCCGACGACCCCATAGGCGAAGGCCACCCACAGCGCCATGAAGGCCAGGGCCCGGCTCCGCCGCCCGCCCCGCCAGAGCAACAGGACGGCGCCGGCGAAGGCCAGGGCCAGCACCCAGGGGCTGCCCAGATCCTTGCCCAACAGCTCGACGTAGCCTCCGGCCGTCAGCTCCGCGCCCCCCGCCGACGTCGCCGCGGTCACGCGCCGCGCGGTCATCGCGAAGGTCAGCGGGTGCCCCGTCGTCGCCCAGGTCACCGCCAGGTGCAGCAGGATCGACAGGCCCGAGAGCCCCGACATCAACAGGGCCTTACGCCGGGGCAGCAGAGCCAGGGCCAGCAGGGCGTAACCTGGCAGGACGATGGCCGCGTCCAGCCGGACCAGCACCATGGCGTTGGCGGCCAGGGCCGACAGGATCAGCCACCGTCGACCCTCCACCAGCCCCAGCACCGCCAACACGATCGCCGCCGTGCACAGCGTCTCCTCCCCGCTGACGACCGCGCCGCGGCAGAAGGCGGGCACGGTCCAGGGCCAGATGGCGCCCAGCGCCGCGGCCAACCCGCCGACCTCGGGCTCAAGCAGCCGGTAGAGCCCCAACGTCGCCAGCACCGCGGCCAACGCGGCGAAGAGCCGGCACCAGAAGACCGCCTGCAGGTCGAAGAGGTTCGGGATCGCGAAGAGCACCGCGGAGCCCAGGGGGACGTTGGTGTCGATCTGCCAGTCGGAGACGTCGAAGAGCGAAGACGTGGGCTCGGGCCAGAAGGTCCGCACGCCCAGGGTCACCCGCTCCCAGGAGGTGGTCTCCTCGCTGGTGTGCAGGTTCTCGGAGTACTCGAAGAGAGGCACCAGCAGCAGGACCACGGGCAACAGCAGCAGGAGCCACCCCACCCACCGCTGCCACCGACCGCCTTGTCCGCTCCGTTCGTCGCTCACCGGCAACAGACTACAATGCCGCGATGTTCCGGCTGCTCCTGCTCCTCTGCCTGACCGGCGGCCTGACGGGCTGCCTGCCGTCGACCTACCCCGAGTTGGAGCCCTGGCCCGACCTCATCGACCTGCGCGACGGCCTGTACATGCCCGGCGACGTCGACTTCGAGCTCCCCTGGGCGCTGCCCCTGGAGGAGATCGCCCGGCAGCACCCCGAAGGCCGGCAGGAGGTCGTGCACGCCTGCCTGCTGCTCCCGCTCACCGGGGCGCGAGCCGAGGAGGGGCGTGACGCCCTGAAAGCCGCGCTGTTGGCCGCCGAGGTCCGGGCCGAGCAGCCCGCGACGGAGCGGCGGGTCCGCTGGCACGTGGAGGACACCATGGGCCAGCGGAACGAGGCTGTGTCCGCCGCCGAGCGCTGCATCGGTCGCCAGGCGCTGCTGCTGGCGGGGCCGCTCCTGGACCGGCAGGTGAACGAGATCGTGCCGGCGATGGCGGGGCGCGGGGTGGCGGTGATGGTGCCCGAGCCCGGCGCCGCCAACCTGGAGCGGTGGGACGAGCGCTTCGTCGCCGTCGGCCCCCCCGCTCACGTCATGGGGCGCATCCTGGCGGAGCATGCCGCGAGCCAGGGACCGCCGGGGATCGCCGCGGCCCTGGTGCCGGCCGAGGGCATCGGCCCAGCCACCGCCGACCGCTGGATGGAGCACCTGGCGGCCCAGGGCTGGACCCGCGGACCCGTGCTCCCGCTGCCCGCCAACGACCCCGGGCCTTGGCCCGACGCCCTCCGGAAGGTCGCGGCGGCCGGCGCGACGGCGGTCCTCATCGGCGGCGGCGTGCCTCCGGCCGCGGCGCTGCTGCCCGTCTTGAAGGACGAGGCCCCCGACCTGCGGCTGTGGATGATCGACGCCTCCAGCCAGGTGGAGTTCGTGCACCAGGCCGCCCACGCCGGGCTGCTCGACCACATCCACTTCACCCTGCGCCGCTGGCCGGCGCGGGACTTCCGCCGCGCCTTCGCTCAACGCTGGGGCCACCGCCCCCTGCACGCCTCGGCCTCCGTCTACGACGCCATCGTCCTGGGCCACGCCGCGGGGGAGACCGCCGGGTTCCTGACCGGGCCCGACATGGGCGGCGCCGCGCGTCGCTTCACGGGGACCTCCGCCTGGGGGGATCCCGCGCGCACCGACGACGCGCCGCGCGACCACTGCGCCGCGGCCGGCTACGACGTCGCCGTCGCCGTGCAGGGGAGCCCGGAGAGCGGCGGGATCTGGACCTTCGTGCCGGTCGAGGACCTAGGGGAGGCCACCCCGTGAAGCGCGCCCTCTTCCCAACCCTGGCGGTGTTGCTGGGCATGGCGGTCGCGCTGTTGGCCGCGGAGTGGGCGCTGCGCACCTTCGACCTGGGGCCGCTGTCGCGCGCGCCGGCGCCCATGGCCGTCGACCCCGACCTCATCTTCCACCAGCACGATCCCGATCCGGTCGTCGGCTACACCATGCGCCCGGGCAAGGAGGGAAAGATGCAGAACCTCCCCACCCGCATCAACCAGCACGGCTGCCGGGGGGACGAGCCCACGGGCGAGGGGCCGCTGGTGGTGGCGCTGGGGGACAGCATCACCTTCGGGGCCGGCGTGCACGAGGCCCAGGCCTTCCCCGCCCTGGTGGCCGGCGAGCTGGCCCGTCGGGAGCGGCCAGTGCGCATGCTGGGCTGCGGGGTCAGCGGCTACAACCTGGAGCAGATGATGGCGCGCTACGACCGCGACCTGGCTCCCCTCGCGCCCTCGCTGATCCTGCTCAACCTCTTCGCCGACGACCTGTCCCCCGCCTACGTGCTGCAGGACCGCTCCTTCACCTCCTGGCTGCGCTTTCGGTCGGCCCTGTTCCGCGCCGTGGAGCGCTCGAAGCTCTGGCCCGGCACCGGCAACCGCCCCGTGCCCTCCTGGGCGCGGGACCAGCGGGAGTACGGGCAGGCGATGCTGGAGCGGCTGACCACCTTCATCCGACGGCACCGCGCCGACGGCACGCAGTTCCTGGCCATCACCCACCCGCTGCTGGGCACCCCCCTGCATGGCACCGCCGGCCCCCTGGAGCAGCTTGTGATGCTCGCGGCGAAGGAAGGCGTCCCCGTCCTGCGCATGCGCCCTGTCTACGCCGAAGCCACCGACGGCGACATCCTCAGCCTGTCGATCAACCCCGGGGGCAAGGACCCCCACCCCAACCCCGGCGGCCACCGGCTGATCGCCGAGCAGATCGTGAACGCGATCGTCGACGGGGACCTGCTCGATCCGACGAACCGGCCTCCCTCTGCGCCGATCGCCGACCGCGCCCTCCCCGACGAGCCGGCCGTTC
>CALCXL010000668.1 GCA_937907595.1 uncultured Pseudomonadota bacterium | reverse complement strand
GCGGGCCTGCGCTTCGCCCTGCCGGGGGAGGCGGGCTACGACCACGCCTGGGAGACGATCTTCGCCCGCTTGCGCCACCTGGGCCAGAAGCCCGCCGACCCCACCCTGCTCAGCTTTCACGCCCGGCATTATTGGACCGGCAACTACGAGAGCCCCACCCTCGCCCGCCTGGTGCGCGACTGGCCGCTGCTGGTGGCGGCGTCCCTGCCCGGGCTGGTGATCGTCCTGGGCTGGTGGCGGCCCTCCTTCTGGCGCGAGTGGATCCCGCCGACGCTGCTGCGCCCGCTGCCGTCGGGGCTGCTGCAGGGCTGGGGGCCGTCGTCGCCGCTGCTGGGGCTGGCCTCGCACTTCGTGCTGTGGATGACGGGCAGCTTCTGGCTGATCTACCTGCTGTTCCGCAAGCTGCAGCTCTTCGCGGCGGTTCCCCTCGCCGTCGCCGTCGCCATCGCCTTCGCCGCCACCCGCGGACGCCGACGTCGCGCCACCCGCATCGCCCTGCCCGTCGTCGTGCTCGCCGTCGCCCTGCAGGGCTGGGGGGTGCTGCCGACGTTTGAGCGCTGGTTGCCCGGCCAGACCGAGGAGGCCGCCGCCTGGAGCCCCGTCTCCGTCTTCTCGGACCGCAGCTTCAACGGGCTGGCCGAGGCCCTGCCCCGCCTGATCGGCCCCGACGAGCCCTTGCTGGCCTCCTTCATCATCAGCCCCTTCGTCCTGGCCTACCTGGACCGGCCGACGGTGCTGCACTGCTTCTTCGAGGGCGACGTCCTGGAGCGCTATCAGGCGATCACAGAGGCCCGCTTCGGCGACGAGGAGGGGCTGTGGGAGGTCGCCCGCCGCTACGGCGCCCGCTGGTACCTGCACGAGGCCCACCATGTCTTGCGACGCGACGGCCGCATGAGCCAGCGCTACGTGGCCGGGGCGATGGACTGGCCGGCCGACAGCGCCGTGGTCCGCATGTCCTTCGCGCCCCAGGAGCTCAAGCGCTTCGAGCTGGTCTGGGAGAACGAGTGGTTCCGGCTCTTCCGGGTGCTGGAGGAGGCGGAGCGCCCGGCCCGCCCCGCGGTGGAGAATCACCCGGCCTGGAGCCGCCCGCTGTTCACGCACCTCTTCGGCGACCCCCTGGGTCCCGTGGACGAGAGCCGCTACGCCCCCGCCGATCTGCTCTACGGCACGCTGCGCGCGGAGCAGCTCCTGATGGGCGCGATCCACGCGGTGGAGGGGGATCGGGGCCTGTCGCCCTGGAACGAGCGCGAGCTCCAGCAGGCCGTGCAGCACGCGCCCTGGCTGTGGAAGGCCGACCAGATCCTGGACCGCTATTACCTGCAGGATCGGCAGCCGGAGCGCGCGCGCAGCCACGGCCAGCGCGCCCGGGCCATGCAGCGGGCCCTCGCCGGACAGGGGCCCTTTCCCCAGGGCATGGACCCCATCCCGGTGCCCGTCCAGGGGCATTGATCCCGGAATCCTCCTTGACCGCCGGGCACCGATCCGGCTAGCAGGCGCTCAACGCTTGGAGACCGGCCCATGCCGCAGCTGAAGAACCCCGCCGACGTGCGCACCCTCGCCTTTCTCTTCGCCTGGTTCGTCCTGGAGGCCGGGTTGTGGACCCTGGGCTTCAGCTGGGCGCTCTTCCTGCCCATCTGCGCCCTGTCCATCGCCCTGGGCCCCGTCGCTCACAACCACAGCCACGGCGGCACCTGGAACAAGCGCTGGGCCGACCAGATCCACACCTGGGTGGTGAGCGTCGCCTACGGCTACCCGGTGTTCGTGTGGGTGCCCACCCACCTGCAGAACCACCACGTCTACGGCAACCGCCCCGGCGACGAGACCATCACCTGGCGCTACACGGACAAGAACCTGACCTGGATGGCGCTGGTCTACTTCCCCGTCTCCGCCTACTACCAGGGCCGCCTGGTCAACGCCCTGCTGGCGAAGTACTGGCAGAAGAACAAGGCGAAGCTCGCCAGCGTGGTGAGCGAGTACGTCGTCTGGGGCGCCGTGTGCGTGACCGCGCTGGTGGTCGACTGGCGCAGCGCGCTGCTCTTCCTGGGCGTGCCCTACTTCATCGCCCTGTGGAGCGTGCACTTCTTCAACTACGTGCAGCACGTCGGCTGCGACTGGGAGGGCAAGTACAACCAGTCGCGCAACTTCACCGGGCCCTACCTCAACTTCTGGCTGTTCAACAACGGCTTCCACACCGTGCACCACCTCAAGCCCGGCGCCCACTGGAGCAGCAGCAAGGAGCGGCACGACGCCATCGCGGATCAGATCCACCCCGCGCTCAACCACGCCAACGTCTGGGTCTACCTCTGGAAGGCCTACGTCGCGAGTCTGTGGAACGGTCCGGAGGCGGAGATCGACTACACCGCGCACCCCGGCTCCACCCAGAAGCTCCCAAAGGCCCCGCCGCCCCGCGCCGATTGGTCGTTGAACGGCTCGGGCAAGGTCGCGCCGCTCCCCTCGGTCTGACCGCCCTGGCCGCCCCCGCGGCGCCCTCCGGCCCCCCTCATCCTCCCCGCCCGCTGGGGTAAGGCCGGTCTGTCGGCTAGGATTCGTCGTTGCGTCGGGGGAGACGTGTCGGCACACCTTGCAGAACGATTTGAAATTCTCGAGGAGCTCGGCGAGGGCGGGATGGGGCGTGTCTACGCCGCACTCGACCGCCGGTCGGGCCAACGTCTCGCCCTGAAGACCCTGGCGGTGCCCGATCCGCTGAAGCTCGCGCTCCTGAAGAAGGAGGCCCGGGTCGTCCAGGGCATCGTGCACCCCAACCTGGTGGTGCTGCACGGCCTGGAGCAGCTGGGTGACACCTGCGTGCTCTCCATGGAGCTGGTGGACGGGGTGACCCTGGACCGGTGGGTCCTGCGCGGCAGCCTGGCCTTCCCGCAGGCGGAGACCGTGGACCTGGCCATGGACGCGCCCCTGCCCCCTCGCGGGGGAGCGCCGATGCCCCCGTCCGTCGTCGACTCGTTCGTCGTCGGCTCGTCCGTGGTTGCGTCGTCGCCCGTCGGATCGTCCCCCGCCAGCCTTCCGGACCCCCGGCCCTCGCAGCTGGTGGGTCTGGCGAGCATCGGCGTGGGCGAGCTGTCCATGATCGGGGTCGACGAGCTGTCGATCTTCGACGGCGAGCTGGCCGACCGCTCCTTCACCGACTCCGTGGCCGACCTGGGCCTGTCGACGGTGGACTTGGAGCTCCCCCCCGACGTCCCCCTGGTGGCTGAGGAGCCGCCCGACGCCGAGCCGATCCGCCCACGCAACCCCGAGGAGTGCGACCGTATGCGGGAGGCGCTGGCGCAGCTGGCGTTGGCGGTGCAGGCCCTGCACTCGGTCGGCCGGGTGCACCGCGATCTGAAGCCTGCGAACGTGCTGGTCGAGCGCGGCGGCCGGGTGGTGTTGCTGGACTTCGGCCTGGCGCTGGAGCTGGACGTCGACTCGGGCAAGGGGCAGGCCATCGGCACCCCGGGCTTCATGGCCCCCGAGCAGCTGCGCGCCGAGGCCGTCAGCAACGCCACGGACTGGTACGCCTTCGGGGCCATCGTCTACCTGCTGCTGATCGGCCGCCCCCCCTACGAAGCCGACCGCGCGTCCTACAGCCGCATCGCCCGCGGCACGCTCCCCCGCAGCCCCCTGGGGCGCTGCGCTCCGGAGCTGGAGGACCTGGCCCGGCTGGCCTGGGACCTGCTGCAATTCGACCCCGAGCTCCGGCCGAACGCGGCCGAGGTCCTGGAGCGGCTGGGCGCCGACAGCGACGCGGAGGAGGGCCAGGGGCTGACGACCACCCGCCGGCACGCGGTGCTCCGGGAGTGGACGACGCGCTCGGGGCAGGTGCTCTTCGGTCGGGACGATCAGCTCGTGGCCCTGCAGTCCGCGCTGGACGACTGCCGGCAGGGGACCACGTCGGTGGCGGCGGTGCACGGCGCTTCGGGGGCGGGCACCACGGCGCTGCTGGACGCCTTCTGCGAGGAGCTGGACGACACCCTGCTCCTGCGCGGTCGGGCCTACGAGTTCGACTCCGTGCCGTATGCGGGCTGGGACGCGCTGGTCGACGAGCTGGCCGACGCCCTGGACGCCATGTCCGACGCCGACGTCTCCCAGCTGTTGCCGCCGAACATCACCTGGCTCGCCGAGCTCTTTCCGGTGCTCCGCCGGGTGCGGGTCATCGACGAAGCCGAGGGCGAGCCCCCTCCGGAGGACCGCCGCGAGCACCGCGACCGGAGCTTCGCGGCGTTGGGGCTCTTGCTCTCCGCCGTCGCGCACAGACGGGGGCTCGTGGTGCGGCTGGACGACCTGCACTGGGCGGGCGCGGACAGCATCGCCCTGGTGCTGCGCCTGATGGAGTCGCCGCCGGAGGCGCCGATGCTGTTCGTGGCGTCCTGGCGGGAGGGCTCTCGGGCCGCGCGCGAGCTGGAGCGCCTGACCCACAGCCACCGCTGCGTTGACGTCCCGATGGACCCCCTGTCGCCCGAGGACGCCTCGGGCCTGGCGCTGCACCTGCTGCCCCGCACGCTGTCCGACCGGGGTGAGCTGGCCGATCGCATCGCGGTGCAGGCCGAGGGCTCGCCGCTGCTGATCCGCGAGATGGCCCTGGGCATCGAACGCGGCCTCGCCGGCGCCGACCTGGAGTCGCTGATCCGCCACCGGGTGGCCGAGCTCCCGGAGAAGGCGCAGGCGCTGCTCCGCGTGGTGGCGCTGATCGGTCGACCGGTGAGCGTCGACATCGCCGCCGACGTGGCGGGCTGCGACCAGGCGGCCCTGGCGACGCGGGTGTTGGTGGCCGAGGACCTGGTGCGCAGCTCCGAGGAGCGGGGCGTGCGGCAGCTGGAGTGCATCAACAGCCGGGTGCGCGACGCGGTCCGCAAGGTGCCCATGGCGGGGGAGCTGGAGGCGCTGCACCTGGCCATGGCCGAGCGCACGTCGGGGGAGAACGACCCCGAGGGCAAGGGCCGCCACCTGCTCGCGGGCGGACAGGCCGACGAGGCTGCGCCCCTGCTGCTGGAGGCGGCGGAGCGCGCGCTGGCCGGCCTGGCCTTCGATCAGGCGGCGGAGCTCTTCGCCCTGGCGGATCCCGCCTTGCAGGTCCCGGCCGATCGCCGACGATGCGCCCTGGGTCGGGCCCAGGCCCTCGCCGCAATGGGCAAGGCGCAGGAGGCGGCCGAGCAGTACCTGGCCGCGGCCGACGCCCGGGACCCCGAACAGCTGGCGGCCTGCCAGTGGCGGGCGACGGAGCAGCTGACCCGCGCAGGCCACTTCGTCGAGGCGAGGGACCTCCTGGGGGGGGTGGTGGCGACGATCGGCGTGCGCCTGACCATGAAGCCCCTGCCCACGATCCTGCGGCTGGTGGGCCAGCAGATCATCCTCCGGATCCGCGGCACGCGCTTCACCCCCCGGGCGGAGGCGGACGTGCCCCCCGAGCTGATCCGCCGCCTGGACACCGCGCGCTTCGTCTCCCAGGGCCTGGCGCTCTTCGCGCCCGTGCAGGCCTCGCTCGTCCAGGCGATCCACCTCCGGCTGGCCCTGCGATCGGGGGAAGCAGGGCGGGTCGCCATGGCCCTGGCCAACGAGGCGGGCTTCGCCGCCGCGCTGGGTGGCGCCAACGTGGCCCGGGCCGATCGCCTGCTGGCACGCTCGGTGGAGGCCGGGCGCGGGCTGGACGCGCCGCGGCTGCGGGCGGTGCAGGCCATCGCGCGGAGCATCATCGCCTTCCAGCGAGGCCAGTGGACGGCCAGCCAGACCGCGGCGGAGCGCGCGGCGGACATCGTGCGCATGCGCTGCCGGGACGCCGCATGGGAGATGGGCACCGCCGCCATCTACATCCTCACCACACTGTCGCTGCAGGGCCGTCACGCACGCATCGCCCGGGAGCTGCCGCAGTGGGTCCGCCAGGAGGCCGATCGGGGCAACCGCTACGCCGAGCTGCACCTGATCCTGAGCCAGCCCGTGCCCCTGTCGGCGGTGCAGGATCGTCCGGCGCAGGGCCGCGCCGACGTGCTGGAGGCCTGGGAGCGGTGGGGCGGCCTGGAGTGGGGCTTGCTGGAGCTGTACGCCCTGCGCCACCTGGTCGAGCTCGCGCTGTACGAGGGCGACGCCGCCGAGGCCCGACGCCGCTGCGACGAGCTCTGGACGGAGCTGTCGGCCAGCCAGGCCCGCTACGTGCGCATCACCACCCTGCTGGCCCACGCCACCCGCCTGCGCGCCGGGCTCCTGGAGCAGGCCGCGGGCCGCCCGGCCCCGACGTCCCAGACGAAGGACCTCAAGGAGCTGGCCGGCAGCGGGATGCTCTGGGGCGAGGCGGAGGCCCTGGCCGCGCGCGGGCAGCTCAAGCGGCTGGCCTGGAAGGACGGCGACCCCGAGCTGGTCGCGGCCGCGGATCGGTTCGAGCAGGCCGGCATGGGCATGCACGCCGCCGCCTGCCGCCTGGCCACCGACGACCCCACCCTGCAGGCCCCGGACCTGGAGCAGCAGGCCCCGGCGCAGTGGATGGCCGAGCAGGGCGTCGTCGACCCCGCGGCGCTGACGAGGATGCTGCTGCCCGGGCTGCGGCGGTAGGGAGCGGGGTCAGCTCGCCGGCTTGCGGCCCACCAGCAGGGTGCTGCAGCCCTTGAACACCGACGTCGGCTCGGAGACCTCCAGGCCCGTGGCGCGCAGGGCGGCCTGCAGGACCTCCGGGGGCCGGCGCACGTTGAAGTCGAAGGCGAAGTGCGCCAGGACGTCCGCGAAGCGCCAGGGGGCCAGCTCCCACGCGGCCCGCAGCCCGCCCTCGTGCCGGGCCACGCGCCAGAGGGTCATGGGCAGCCACTCCTGTCGGCAGAAGCCCACCAGGACCACCGCGCCGCCGGGGGCGAGGCCGTCGGCCATCTGCTGCAGGACCAGGTCCTGGCGCGGCGCCTCGACGATGTGCAGGGCGTGCACGCAGAGGATCAAGGCGGCTTCGCCGTCGCCGATGGCCTCCGACGTCTCGAAGTCGACGTGCGCGTCGTGCACAGCCATGCCCAGCGCTTGCAGGTGGGCCAACGCGCGCTTGCGGACCGTCTCGTCGTAGTCCCGAAGCTCCCAGGCCCCGCCGACCCCGGCCATCGCCTCCACGAACTCGCCGGTGGAGCAGGGCACCGCCCAGCGGGTGCCGTCGGGCAGATCGAGCTCCGCGCCGGTGGCGGCGAGGGTGGCCAGGAGGTCCTGGTAGGCGGGGGTGGTGGCCACGAGGCGGCTGTGGATCGATGTGTAGTCGGGCACGGGACCTCAGAGGTGGGGCGGGATGTGGACCAGGGTGTTGGCGTGGTCCAGGCGCCGGGCCAGGACCACCGCCAGGTTGCGGTAGAAGAGGCCCGCGGAGTGGGGGAACTTGCGGCAGGCCTCGTCCAGGGCGCGGCGGGGGATGCGAAGCAGCTGGCTGGGCGCCTCGGCGACGACGTTGGCGCTGCCCGGCTTCCCGTCCAGGAAGCTCAGCTCACCGAAGACGCTGCCCACCCCCAGGGTGGCGACGGCGTGACCCTGCGCCTGCCCCGGCACGTCCACGCGCAGGCGGCCGGCTTCCACCAGGAAGAGCAGGGCCTCCTCGGCGTCGACCTCCCGACCCGCCTTGAGCACGACGTAGCCGGCATCACACTGGCCGCGGTAGCGCTCTGTCAGCTCCCCCACGAACTGGGCCGAGACGCCGCGGAAGATTCGGTGCTGCTTCCAGTTCAGGGTGGCGCCAGGCCCGAACCCCTCGTCCCGCTCCTGCATGCTGGGCCCCGCGGGGGCTCCAAGATAATGGTTGGCGAGCCGGATCCTGGGCGCCGCCTGCAGGCAGATGCCCTGGTACATCCGCCAGGCGTCGGCGGGGTGCAGGTCCATCATCAAGTACAGGGACGCCGCCGAGAAG
>CALCXL010000667.1 GCA_937907595.1 uncultured Pseudomonadota bacterium | reverse complement strand
GCGGCCAACGCCTCCTCGGCGCTCCAGGGCCCCTGATCCACCTGCGCCTGCACCGCCTCGGCCTCCAGCCCGCGCCCGGCGGCCACGCCCTCCACGAAGGACCGGTGCAACGCGCTCAGCACGAAGTCCAGGGACTCGCGGTAGGGCTCGGACATGCGGTCGCGGGTGAAGGGCTCGCCGAAGGACTTGAACTCGCCCGCCGCCTCGAAGTGCGCCTGCACGCCCAGCAGGTCCATGGCCCCCTTGAAGAACGTCACCTCGCTGCGCAGACCCACGATGCCCAAGCTGGTCAGGGGCGACGTGGCGATGCGATCGCAGGCGGTGGCCAGGAAGTACTCGGCGTGGCCCGGGCGCTCCAGGTACGCGTGCACGGTGCGGCCCCGCTCCCGGAGCAGCGCGATCGCCTCCCGGATCTCCTCCAGCTGCGCCCAGCCCGCCTGCAGGGAGCCGATGTACAGCGCGACGGCCTCCACGGAGGGGTCCTGCCCCGCCTGCCGCAGCAGCCGCAGGAGCGAGCCCAGGTGCAGCTGACCCTGGCGGATGAGGCCCACCCCCCGGCCTCCGCGCTCCTCCACCACCTGCCCGGACAGCCGCAACCTGAGGATCACGCGCTTGCGGCTGCGCCGCCACTCCAACGCCAGGCGCAGCAGGCGGGCCGGCAGGTTCAGCAACAGGAGGCCCAGCAAGGATCGTACGGCGAGCATGGCGCGTACAATGGCCCCTGCATCGGCGCAGGGAAAGCCTCCCTGGCCGTTCGGGCAGCGGGCCCCGAGGAGGAGCGACGTGGATTCAGCGAAGAGCAGCGGGCTGCGGCGCTGGCTGTACAGCCTGTCCCTGGGGGGCATCCCCCTGGGTGGGGCCGCGGCCCTCTTGGGGCTGTACTCCGACCGCTACCCGCTCGCGGCGGGGGGCCTCGCCCTGGCCGCCCTCAGCGTGTTCCTGTGGACCGACGACCAGAACGCCAACCACCCGGGCGGCGCGTAGCTCCCGAGGCGGCGCGGAGGCCTGTGAAGGGCGCGAGGGGCCGCTGAGCGGCTACTCGTCGTCGTCGTCGTCGCCGCCGAAGCCCGCCGGGGTGATCGTCATGTTGTACGCACCAGCGCCGCCGGCGTAGCCCACGATCGTGATCCAGCAGTCAGCCCCGTTCGGCAGCGGCACGATGGTGTCGCCTTCCTCAGGCTTGGCCAGGGAGGTCAGCCCGCTCCCGTTGAAGGGGATGCGGTAGATGCGCGGCGCGTTCACCGAGTCGAAGTAGTAGCAGTAGAAGAGGGTGTCGTAGTCGCTGTTGCCCGCTTCCCAGTCCAGCGTGGCCGTAAGCACGCCCGCCTCGGGGAAGGTCACGTGGTAGGCGTCGTTGTCGCCATTCCAGCTGTCGGGCTCGATGGTGGCGATGTTGCCGATGATCTCGTTGGTCTTGCCCGCGCCGGCGGCGTCGCCGAGCTCCTGGAAGAACTCCCAGGGCGCGGGCCCGGCAGCGAACCCGCTGATGGGGGCGTCGTTGAGGCCCTCACCGGCGGCGTCGGCCGAGCTGTTCTCGAACCAGGTGCGGCCGACCTCAGGCTGCTTGGCGTAGGAGGCCACCAGCGTGGGCAGGTCGTTGACCACCAGCAGGGGCGGGCGGTTCTCGTCCCACGTGGGCATGAGCTCCCAGGCCACGCGGTCCTTGGCGATGTCGTAGGCCACCAGGTCGGGCGTGCGGCGCTGGGCGGGGCCCTCGCGGGTGTTGTTCAGGCTGGTGACGTCGCCGGCGAACAGCCACACCGTGCTGAAGTCCTGGGAGACCACGTTGGCCGAGCGGACCTCGTAGTTGCCG
>CALCXL010000666.1 GCA_937907595.1 uncultured Pseudomonadota bacterium | reverse complement strand
GCTCATGCGGGGGGCAGCTCTTCGTCGTCGCCGGCGACGTGCCGCACGTAGCCCCAGTGGTGCTCCAGGTCGACGATGCCGTGGTTCTCCGTCGGCGCGTCCACCCGGAACTCGTACAGCTGGTTGTGCCAGACGTGGGGCTTGAGGTGGTGCTTGTCGAAGAGGGCCACCGACAGCCGGTACAGCCCGCCCAGCAGGGGCAGGGAGGGGTAGTGCAGGAAGAAGGTGTAGACCCCGTGCCAGGTGCCTTCCATCTTCTCCACGCCGTCGAACCGGGTGTTGGGTCCGAAGATGTAGACGTCGTCGTTGCGGAAGAGCGCCACGCCCAGGATGGGGTTCTCCAGCGGCGCCAGCGTCTTGAAGGTCACGGCCACCGTCAGCGCCTCGTTGGTGCCGATGGCGTCCACCTCCTGCCCCGAGGCGTTGAGGGTGCGCACCGCCAGGATGCGCGCCTCCCCCGTGCCGGTGATGATCGGCCGCTCGCCGTGGGTCTCCTCGTAGTTGGCGACCTCCTCCCGCTGCGCCCACTCCTCGGTGGCGCCGGCCCAGCTGAGGGAGCGCGCCAGGGTGGCCTGCAGCGCGCCGTCGGCCAGGGTGCAGAAGACGTCGTTGTCCGGCTCGGGTGCGGGCTCGGGATCGGGGCTGCGATCGGGGGCCTCGTCCCGGTACCGTCGGCCCATGGCCCGGGCCTGGGGGCTCTCCGCGCCGCCGAAGATGCGCGCCCGGATGCGCCCCTCACGGTCCCTCGCGACGTCGACGTAGGCGTTGACGACCTCGGACGTGTCCCCCGACGCCACCACCCGCCCCGCGTGCAGCCAGACCACCTCGCTGCAGAGGCTGCGGATGCTGTGCAGGTCGTGGCTGACCAGCACCAGCGTCTTGCCCTCCTGCATGAACTCCTCGATCTTGCGGATGCACTTCCGCTGGAAGTACTGGTCGCCGACGGCCAGCACCTCGTCGATGAAGATCACGTCGTAGTCCATGTGCGCGGCCAGGGCGAAGCCCAGCCTCAGCTGCATGCCCGCGGAGTAGGTGCGCACGGGGAAGTCGATGAAGTCCTCGAGCTCCGCGAACTCCACCACCTGGGGCACCAGGTCGGCCACCGCGGCGTCGCTCAGGCCCAGCACCGCGCCGTTGAGTTCGACGTTCTCCCGCCCCGTGAACTCCGGGTGGAAGCCCAGGTCCAGGTCCAGCAGGCCGGGGCGGCGCGCGTGCACAAAGAGCTCGCCCTCGGTGGGCTGGGAGACGCCGGAGAGCAGCCGGATGAGCGTGGACTTGCCCGCGCCGTTGGCGCCCACCACCCCGAACGTGGTGCCCCGCTTGATCGCAAAGGAGACGTCGCGCAGCGCCCAGAATTCCCTGTGGTGCTGGCGGTTGCCGAAGAACTCGAGGATCCGGCCGCGGTCCGACTTGTAGATGTCGAAGCGCTTGCCCAGACCGGTGGCGACGACCGCGTGGGTCTCGGACTGCGGCACGGGGGACTCGGCGGCTTGGCGGGCAGGTTCCAACAGGGCGGATCCACGGCGGAATGGCCTGCTCAACCTTAGCCGGGCGGGCGCGTCGGCGCCATGAATGCTTGACGGCGACCGCGGCGCAGGTGCTTCAGGGGGCGGGGGTGGCGCCCACGGACTCGCCCACGCCCACCCGCCAGAGCGACGTCAGGTAGAGCGGACCGTCCAGGGAGGCGCCGTCGCCGTCGTCGGCGTTGCTGTAGAGCACGAACATCGGCAGCAGCTGCTCCTCGGCCCAGGGCTGCGCCACCTCCCCCAGGTCGGCCTCTTCGCCCAACCAGCCGTTGGGCGCGATGGCGGCCAGGAAGTGGGCCTCCAGGCCCAGGGCCAGGTAGTGCGCGGCGACGTCCTCGGGCAGCAGGCCGTCGCGGGTCAAGCGACTGCCCTCCAGCTCCGCCCAGGGGATGAGCTCCAGCTGCCGGAAGTCGCTGCTGGGGCTGTCGTCGTCGGGGGCCACCAGGAAGCCCAGGTCCACCGAGGGGGGCAGGGGCCCGCAGGCGCTGTCCTCATCGGGGGGGCGCAGGGCCGCCTCCGTGATGCGCATCCGGCCTTCGCAGCCTGCGCAGAGCTGGGTCACGCCCGCGCCCAGGACGCCGATCAAGCTCACGTCGAAGCGCTGACGGCAGACCATGTCCGCGTCGTCGACGTCGCGCCAGTACAGGATGTGAGCGGTGCCCGTGAGCTCGGAGACCAGCTGCTGGCGCTCCGGGTCCGGCCGCATGGCGCCGTCCAGGGAGAGGGCGAAGGTGACGGTCTCGATCTGGTCGACCGGCGTGTCCGGCTTGGTGAAGTCGTCGTCGTCGTCGTCGTCGGCCGCGGTGGCGTCGTCGTCGTCGTCCAGGATCGTCGGCGGGGGGGAGGCCAGGCAGCCGCCCAGGAGCAGCGAGAGGCCCAGGGGCCAGAGGGGGGATCGCTCGCTCACGTCACCGAGCGTAGGGCACCGGCCGCACGCTTCAAGGGCGTTCCCCGGCCCGGGATCGCACGCGCCCGACTCCGGAGGGCACGACATCGCCGATCAGACCATGTCCGGGAAGCGGCCGGCGTGGCGCTGGAAGGTGAAGGTGCCGATGGCGAAGGTCAGCAGCGCGGCGGTGGTGAAGATGACCAGCGAGCCGCCGTGGGGCATGCGGTGGTTGAGGATCAGCTCGCGGTAGATGCCGACCAGGTGGCTCAGGGGGTTGAGCATGAGGATGGGGCTGAAGACCTTCGGGAAGAGGCTGGCCGGGTAGAAGATCGGCGTGATGAAGAGCCAGATCATCAGCGCGGCGTTGAGCATGTGCTGGGTGTCCTTGAAGAAGACCTGGGTGGTGGCGAGCAGCTGGCTCAAGCCCAGGGTGAACATCAGCTGGAGCAGCAGGACCGGCAGCACCAGCAGGACGTGCCAGGACAGGCCGTGGGCCACCAGCAGGGCCGCGATGAACAGCAGCCCGAAGCGCACGCACTGGGAGAAGCCCTCGCTCAGGGCGATGTAGCTGCACAGCGACGAGGACGGGAAGCGCACCTTCTTGACCAGGTGGACGTGGGTGCGGATGGCGTTGGTGCTGCGGCTCAGGGTCTCCGACAGGGTCAGCCAGGGGATCATGCCGGCGAAGAGGAACAGCGCGTTGGTCAGCAGCGGGTAGTCGGGCTCGAAGCGCACCTGCAGGATGACCGTGAAGACGAAGGTGTAGGTCAGCAGCTCCAGCAGCGGCTGGATCACCGACCAGAAGAAGCCCATGAGGCTGCCGACGTAGCGGGTGCGGATGTCCTTGACCACGAAGGAGCGCAGCAGCACCAGGTAGCGGCGGGCGGCGACGGCGCGGCCGAGCTCCATGCCGGTGATGTGGGTGACGCCGGTGGGAAAGGGGGGCTGCATGAAGCCAGTGTTGCACCCCGGAAGGTCCGCCGCAGGCCCCGCGGCCCGACGCCCCGCCCGCCCGCGCTCCGCCTCCCCCGAGCGCGCCGCCGCCCGGGCTCCTACAGTGGCGCCGTGCTGCCCTCCCGCCCCCGCCCCGCCCCGCCCTCGCCCCCCCCCCCC
>CALCXL010000665.1 GCA_937907595.1 uncultured Pseudomonadota bacterium | reverse complement strand
CGGGGTGGAGATCCAGGCTCGCCTGGACAACTGGATGCCCATCTACGGCACCCTGGAGAAGGCGGATCAGCCCGCCGTCGTCGTGCCGCTGCAGGTCGCCCCCTGGGGCCCCCACAGCGCCGGCATGGTCGTCCTGACGGACTGATACCGGGAACCGGATCGCGCGGCGGGGCCCTCTCGGGAGCCCCGCCGCGCAGGTCCTCCGCGGTCGCCGCGAAGCGAGGCTATCCTCGCCCGCGTGCACATCCTCTTCGTCACCCGCCTGACCGAGCACCTGGGGATCCAGCTGCTCTCGGCGATCTGCAAGCAAGAAGGCCACCGGGTCAGCCACGTCTTCGATCCGGGGGTGGCCAGCGCCGGCATCGTGCCCGGCGAGTGGCTGCCCGCGCTGCTCAACACCGACGCCCACACGGTCGACCGCATCCTGGCCGAGGAGCCCGACGTCGTCGGCTTCAACGTGGAGATCAACACCTTCAGCTGGACGGTGGAGCTGAGCCAGCGGCTCAAGGAGCGCCGGCCGGAGCTGACGATCGTGGTGGGCGGGGTGCACGCGACCACGGTGCCCGACGTGGTGCTCGCCTTCGGCTGCTTTGACTACCTGTGTCAGGGGGAGGGCGACGAGGCCCTGCCCGAGCTCCTGGCCGCGCTGCCCGACGGCGACACCACCAGCATCCCCAACATGTGGGCGCGCACGCCCGACGGCATCGTCAAGAACGCGGTGCGGCCCCTGCGCAAGGAGCTGGACGACCTGCCGTTCTTCGACAAGTCGATCCACTACGACCTCGTCCCCGAGATGAGCCACGAGTACCACACCAACTCCAGCCGGGGCTGCGTCTACTCCTGCTCCTTCTGCTTCTACCAGCCGATCCAGCAGGTCTACGGCAGCCGCTTCCGCAACATGCGGAGCCCGGACAACACCTGCCGGGAGCTGGAGGAGGCGGTGGCGAAGTGGCCGACCATCCGCACCGTCACCTTCCACGATGAGGTCTTCACGGCCAACAAGCGCTGGCTGCGGGAGTTCGCGGAGATCTGGCCCGATCGGGTGGGGCTGCCCTTCTCCTGCATCACCCACCCCGAGCTGGTGACCGAGGAGGTGGCCTGGCTGCTGGCGAAGGCCGGCTGCGTGCACGTGATCATGGGCACCCAGACCGTCAACCAGCACACCCGCGCGGAGATCCTGGATCGCACGGAGACCCCCGACGACGTGCGCCGGGCCGTGAAGTCGCTGAAGGCCCACGGCATCTGGGTGGTGGTCGATCACATCCTGGGCATCCCCGGCGAGACCGAGAAGGACCAGGAGGACGCCCTGCGCTTCTACGCCGAGTGCAAGCCGGACGTGGTCAAGGCCTTCTTCCTGACCTACCTGCCGGGCACGGACATCAACAAGCTGGGGCTGGAGTCCGGCGAGTGGACCTTGGAGCAGCTCAAGGAGGCGGAGCGCGGGCACATCGACAGCTGGCTCTTCAAGGGCGTGGGCGACATCCGGCAGTGGCGGGCCTACTACCAGCTCTTCACGCTGTTCACGGTCATCCCGCCCGAGCTCATGGACTTCCTGGTCCGCACGAAGCTGCACCGCGCCATGAAGGTGCTGGACCCGGTGTTCCTGCCGTCGATCTTCCTGGCGCCGCGGGTCCTCAAGAGCCTGCTGGGCGGCGAGGAAGAGCAGCCGCGCAGCTACGTGAACTACCTCAAGGGCCTGACGCGCTACACGGCGGAGGCCCGCTTCGGCAAGGGCTCGGTGCCCGACCGCGCCGCCCGGCGCCTGCTCCGCCCCTCGTCCCGCTTTCGCGAGTGGTGGGCCTGAGGGGGGGAGTGACGATCTCGCTCGCCTCCGGCCCCCGAACGGGGTAGATCAGGAGGCATGTCGGTGACGCAGGCCCAGAAGAAGACCGAGGACGCGCCCAAGAAGGAGGCCGCGACCAGCGAGCCCACCCAAGCGGGCCCGGAGAACGCGGCGGCCACGCCGTCCAACACCCCCTCCCTCCTGGACGCGCAGCGCAAGCAGCAGGCGCCGACGGAGAAGAAGGAGCCGGAGGAGAAGTCCTCGGGCCTCAAGAACTACGAGGCCACGCTCGGCAAGTGGCTGGGGCCCAAGCTCTACAACGCCATCAGCGACCAGATCACGCTGGGCAAGATGTCGAAGTACGCCGACTCGGGCATGAAGAGCGCCCTCAAGGCCCTGGGCAAGACGCTGGGCGACCTCAGCGAGGGACAGCTCAGCGACGCCGACGTCAACAACCTGATCAAGGCGCTGCAGAAGGAGTACGGCACCGTCGCCGGCGCGTGGGTCAAGGAGAACGGCGGGGGCCTGACCGACGCCCTCAGCGGCTTCGTGGACGCCAATCCGGAGATCATCGTCGCCATCGGCCTGCTGGCCGCCGCCGGAGCCATCGCCGCGGACATGGACCTGCCCCAGTTCTCCACCAGCATCGGCGTCAAGGGCGGCTTCAGCGTGGAGGTGGGCGCCAAGCTCGGCAGCATCCAGCACCTGGCCCTCGAGAAGATCGAAGCGGGGCTGTCCTACGAGTCGAAGAAGCTCAAGGCGAAGTGGGTGGGCACGTTCGACGACGAGGACGGCTACGGCACGAAGATGAACCTCAAGTACCAGGCCGGCAAGAACACCAGCGTGGGCATGTTCGGCCAGTGGAGCGAGAAGGACGGCGGCGGCGGCGGGATCAACCTGGACTACAAGCCGAACGACAACTTCTCCCTGGGCGCCTTCGGAAAGATGTCCGAGAAGAACGGCGCTGAGGTCGGCATCGGCGTGAAGTGGCGGTTCTGAGCCGCTGATCGGCGCCCCCGGCCTCAGATGTTGATCGACTGGGGGATGAGCGACGGGCGCAGGTGGTGGTAGGGGCAGATGCCGTCGACCCGCCGCACGATCTCCCCTTCCAGCCGCTCCAGCTCACGCCGGTAGCGCCCCAGCGGCGCCGCGACGCGCGGGTCCTGGAACCAGCCCTTCAGGCCGGCCCAGCGCCGCGGGTACTCGCCCAGCCGGGTGTGGTGCAGGGTGCCCAGCAGGTGCCCCAGGTCCAGCTGGAACTGGGCGATGTCCAGGGGCGGCAGCAGGGCGTAGAGGTCCCGGGCGTTGGCGACGACGGAGCTCGGCGGGGGCGCGAAGTTCGCCAGGGGAAAGCCCGCGGCCCAGGACACCACGTCGAACTGCGGGAAGTTGACGGCGGCGTGCTGCGCGCTGGCCGTGAACAGGACCATCGCGACCGTGTCCCCCAGCGAGTCCACCGTGCGCGGCGGGTCGAAGCCACCCAGCCGGCCCCCGTCGGGAGCCGCCACCTCCGTCGCCCAGGCCTGGAGCTCGGCGTCGCCGGCCACCGCGGCGTTGTTCGGGTAGTACAGCGACAGGTAGCCCTGCACCCAGGACCGGATCGCGCCCCAGATCGCCAGCGCGTCGTCCCGGTAGGGGTGCACCGGCAGGCGATCGTGGTCGTCCAGGCCCCGCTGGGCCAGATCCCGCGCCGGCAGCGCTTCGGCGAAGTCGAACGCCGCGAAGCCCGCCGCCGCCGCCGCCCGGCTCGACTCGATGGTGCCCGCCAGCACGATGTCCACGCCCCCGCCCGGCGCGATCAGGCGGGCCTGCGCGGCGTCGTTGATGCTCAGCGTGCCCTCGAAGTGGGGGTCCATCAGCACCCGCAGGGGGTGGTGGGGGGCGAACTGCCGCCGGGTCGCCATCACCAACTGCTCGGCCACAAGGTGCGTGCGCGCCAGGTGGGTGACGGCCTGGTGCTGGTTGCCGTCGGCGGTGTTGAACACCACCCGCGCCATCTTCCAGGCGGTGCCGTCGGCCGGGGTGATGATCGGGGTCCGCGGGCCCGGTCGCTGTCCGCACTGGATCGCCACCGGCCGCAGGTCCCCGGTCGGCGCGTGGCTCGGCGGGCCGGCGAAGAGCCCCATCGCCGGGGCCACGTATTTCTGCTGGCCGTGGGGGAAGGTGCCGCCCACCAGCCCCGCCAACCCCGCGTAGTCGCACAGGAACAGCCGCCCCTCGGCCTGCGCCGCCTCCAGCGAGTCGTCGGACACCGTCCGGGCGAAGTGTTCGGCGGTGACGGGGAAGTGATCGGGCACGCGGTCGACGGCGTGCAGGGCCAGGGGGTTTGGCCCGCCCACGCGCAGCCAGGCGAAGACGCGGTCGTCGTGGGCGTCGTCGGTGTAGGGCGGGCGGGCGATGTGCTGGAACAGCCGGCCGTACTCCGATCGCAGCCGCGCCGGACCCTGGCTGGCGCCGGTGAGCACCCGCTCTGTTATCAGGTCGAAGACGCCCTCCATGCCGTTCATGGCGTCGCTCATGACGTGCTGGCGCATGGCGGCGTGGGCGGCGTGGGACGGGGCGCTGCGTTCGACGTCGCCATCCACCTGTGCGGTGTTGATGGCGACGTCGACCACCTTGCCGGCCACCTGCCCCAGCCAGGAGGCGTCAGCGCGATCGGCGGAGGGGACCTGGGCGGCCAGGGGCACCGACGGGAGCAGGTCGACGTCGTAGCGGTACTGGGCGCGGGCCTGCTGCAGCATCGCGGCGCGCGCGCTGGGCTTGGGGTCGTCGTCGGGGAGGCTGGGCTGCATGCGGGCTCCGGGGGGAGGCGCATGCTATCGCGGCGGCGCATTCCCGGGAGCCGTCGCCGGTGCGGACCGCTAAGCTGCGCGCGGAGACCTCATGCGCGTCACCTTCCTCCTCTCGGTGCTGGCCCTGGCCGGCTGCTACCCCGTCACCGGCGAGCTCCCCATCGAACCGATCGGCGGCTCGGGCCCGGTGCCCGGCCCCGACTGCTCGCTCTTCGATCTGGACGACTCCGAGCTGGCGCCCGCCGTGGAGGGCGTCGCCTACTCGGGGCGGGTGCGCGTGGCCGAGTACGACGGCGAGGGGGTGTACAGCCTGGCCCAGGGCACCCTGCCCCCCGGCGTGAGCCTGTTCGGCGACGGATCGGTCACCGGCACGCCCACCGCCCTGGGCAGCTGGGACCTGTGGATCCGCGTGCAGGGCATGACCATCGACGACGCCTTCGGCTGCGTGCAGCTCGAGGTGCGCGACGTGCCCAAGGGCGCCGTATTGGGCTACGTGCACGACCAGCGC
>CALCXL010000664.1 GCA_937907595.1 uncultured Pseudomonadota bacterium | reverse complement strand
CCTGCTGGCCCTCATCGACGACGTGCTCGACCTCAGCCGCATCGAGGCCGGCCGCCTGGAGATCCACCCCGCGCCCTTCGACCTGGAGCCGCTGCTGGAGGGCATCGTCCTGCTCTTCGCTGGCCGCGCCGCCTCCCAGGGGCTGCAGATTCACCTGGTGGTCGACGGCGAAGTGCCCGCCACCGTCAACGGCGACGCCGATCGGCTCCGCCAGGTGCTCTTCAACCTCATCGGCAACGCCCTCAAGTTCACCGAGCAGGGGCACATCCGGCTGGACGTCGCCCGGGGGGAGGGCGATCACCTGGTGCTGAGCGTGCGCGACACCGGCAGCGGCGTGCCCCCGGAGTTCGCGCCCTCGGCGTTCCAGGCCTTCACCCAGGCGGACCCCACGTCCACGCGCAAGCACGGCGGGGCGGGGCTGGGTCTGGCGATCGTCGGCCGCATCGTGCAGGCCAGCGGCGGCAGCATCGCCCTGGAGCCGAGCCCGGAGGGGGGCACCTGCGTCCGGGTGGAGCTGCCCCTGCCGTCCCTCGCCGACCCCGTCCCCGTCCAGCTCCCCACCCTGGCGCTGTATGGCGACGACGCGGCGGCCGAGGCCCTGCGCGATCAGTGGACCGCCTGGGGGGGCCGGGTGCAGGAGGGCGACGGAGCCCCGGTTGGCCGGGATCGACTGACCGTGGCCACGGACGCCACGGCCCCCGAGGGAGCGCTCCAGGTCGCAGCCTTCGGATCCGGCGCCCGGCTGACCTGGCCCGTTCGCCCCGGGCTGGTCCGGCGGCTCCTGCGGCCCGCGCTGCAGACGGACGATCTGGAGCCGGTGACCATGACGGCCGCCGTGGAGGGGCTGAGCGTGCTGCTGGTGGACGACAACGCCACCAACCGGCAGGTGCTGGGCGGGATGCTGGAGCGGCTCGGCTGCACCGTCGACACCGCCCGGGACGGCGCCGAGGCCCTGGAGGCCGGCATGGCCACGGCCTACGACCGGATCTTCATGGACTGCGACATGCCCCACGTCGACGGCCTGGCGGCAACCCAGGCCCTGCGGGGATCGGACGGGCCCTCAGCCGACTGCCCCGTGGTGGGGATCTCCGGCCACACCGGCGAGCGCATCCGGGAGCAGGCCCGGGCGGCGGGCATGGACCACTACCTCAGCAAGCCCCTGCGCGTGGCCGATCTGCGCGGCGCGATCGAGCGCTACGCCCCCGCCTCCTTCCAGCTGCTGCCCCCCGATCTGCCGCCGGCCTGATCGCCGCAAACTGCGGCCCCCCGTCGCGTCGACGTCCAGCGATCGTGCAACATGTCCCCGCTCTGTCACACGAATGTCACGTGCGGGCCCCAGGCTCTGCGCACCCGCCCGCCCCGCGCGCGCCGGTTTGGAGACGTCCCCATGCTCACCGCCCCCCGTGCCCTGCTCCTCGTCCTCGCGACCTCCCTGCTGATCGCGGGCTGCGGCCGCCCCGATCGCTCGGACGCGGGCAACCCGGACGGGGGGACCTCCGGCCGCCGCGTCGTCTTGCAGAACAAGGGGAGCGACACCCTGGTGAACGTGGCGCAGGCCTGGGCCGAGGCCTACCGCGAGGTGAACCCCAACGTCGCCGTGGCGGTGACGGGCGGCGGCTCGGGCACGGGCATCTCGGCGATGATCAACGGCACCGTCGATCTGGCCAGCTCCAGCCGTGAGATGAAGGACAAGGAGATCGACGCCGCCAAGGCCAACGGCGTGGAGCCGGTGGAGCACATCGTCGGCTACGACGCCCTGGCGGTGTTCGTGCACCCCAGCAACCCCGCCTCCAGCTTCACGATCAAGCAGCTGGCCGACATCTACGGGGAGGACGGCGCCGTCGAGACCTGGAGCCAGATGGGCATCAAGATCCCGGGCTGCCCCAGCGACGAGATCGTGCGCGTCAGCCGGCAGAACAACTCGGGGACCTTCGCCTACTTCAAGGAGGCCGTGCTCGGGAAGGGGCGCGACTACAAGATGGGCTCCCGCGACATGCACGGCAGCAAGGACGTCGTCGACCTGGTGATGCACACGCCCTGCGCCATCGGCTACAGCGGCCTGGCCTACGCCAACGACAGCGTGAAGATGCCCTGCGTGAGCAGGGCCGAAGGGGAGGCCTGCATCGCGCCCACCTCGGAGACCGCGCTGGATCGCAGCTACCCCATCGCGCGCCCCCTCTTCATGTACACCGCGGGCGCGCCGAAGGGCGCCACCAAGGCCTACCTGGACTGGATCCTGTCCGATGCCGGTCAGTGCATCATCGCGAACAAGGGCTACGCTCCGGTCCGCGTGATGCCCCCCTGCTCCTGAGGAAGCCGATGAGCCTCTACGAAGCCCGCCTCCAGGCCGATCTGACCACCATCTCCCGCCGCGTGGACGACGTGGGCGCGCTGGTGGTCAACAACCTCCGGGAGGCGCTCCGGGGCCTGCTCGACAGCGACCACCTGCGCAGCTTCCGCGTGGGGCTGGCCGACAAGGCCATCAACCGGGAGACGCGGGCCATCGACGCGCTCTGCCACGAGTTCGTGGCCCGGCACTTCCCGGCGGCGGGGCACCTGCGCTTTGTGTCCTCCGTCCTCCGGCTGGACGTGGCCCTGGAGCGCATCGGCGACTACGCCGTCAACGTGGCCCGGCGCACGGTGCTGCTGGACGCGCCGCCTCCCGACGTGAACCTGCGCGTGGTGCAGGCGGTGGGCGAGACGTCCATCTCCCTGCTGGAGGAGGCCCTGGCCGCCTGGTCGGCCCGCGACGCGGACGCTGCCCGCTCCCTCATCCGGCGCTCGCGCACCTTCACGAAGACGCACGAGCGGACGCTGGACGACCTGCTCGTGGCCACCGACGAGTCGGACCTGGAGACGCTGTTCGTCCTGCGCGACGCCATCTTCCACTTCATCCGCGTGGGCGCCCAGGCGCGCAACCTGGGCGAGGAGACGGTGTTCACGGCGACCGGCATCGGCAAGGAGCCGAAGGTCTACCAGGTGCTCTTCGTCGGCGAGGAGAACCACCGCCTGACCCAGATCGCCGAGGCCTTCGCCCGCAAGGCGTTCCCCGAGAGCGGCTCGTACGCCAGCGCGGGGTGGCAGCCGGCGCCCGCCCTGCACCCCGACGTGGCGACGTTGGCCGACGCCGCGGGCCTGGACGTCTCCCTGGCCCGCCCCCGGCCCCTGGCGGACGAGCTCGACCGGCTGGAGCGGTTCCACGTCATCGTCGCGCTGGAGCCCGGCGCCCTGGAGCACCTGGGCCCCATCCCCTACAGCACCGTCTTCCTGCAGTGGGCCTTCCCGCAGACGGACCCCCGGGAGCTGATGCACGCGCTCTCTCACGAGGTGCGTGACCTGATGGTCGCCTTGCGCGGAGCCGACGCTTCGTGAAGGACGACGCCGATCGCCGCAGCGCCGCCTGGTGGGTGGACAAGGCCGTTCAGGTCCTGGTCTTCCTGGGCGGGATCTCGGCGATCGTCTTCGTGGGCGGCATCTTCCTGTTCGTGGGCAAGGAGGGGCTGGGCTTCCTGACCGGCGCCTTCGACCCCCTCGAGTTCTTCGGCTCGCCCAAGTGGACGCCGACCTCGGACTACAAACCCAGCTACGGCGCCCTGGCCCTCATCGCGGGCACCGCCAGCGTCACCGGCCTGGCGATGCTGGTGGCCGTGCCCTTCTCGGTGGGCGCGGCGGTGTACATCGCCGAGTTCGCCACCGGGCGCACGCGGGAGTCCCTCAAGGTCCTGGTGGAGCTGCTGGCCGCCATCCCCTCGGTCGTCTGGGGCTTCATCGG
>CALCXL010000663.1 GCA_937907595.1 uncultured Pseudomonadota bacterium | reverse complement strand
CGCGGGCAAGCTCGGGCGCAGCGGAGCGGCCCTCGCGCTGTACAAGAAGGCCCTGGCCATCGACGCCGGCTTCAAGGCGGCGGTGCAGAACCTGACGTTCCGGCTCCAGCAGGCAGGCAAGGCCACCGACGCCCTGCCCATCTACGAGAAGTACCTAGAGAAGAACCCCAAGGACTGGGACGTCGTCAACAACTACGCCGGCGCCCTCTCGGACGCAGGTCGCCACGACGACGGGGTCAAGACGATCCAGACCCTGCTGTTTGAGGATCCGAAGAACACGCGCGCCTACAAGACGCTGGCTCGCATCTACTTCAACAGCGGCGACTACCGCATGTCCCAGATGGCCTCGGGCAACGCCCTGAAGCTGGATGAGGACGACGCGGACATCCACAACAACATCGGCCTGGCGTACCTCAAGCTCGGCAAGGAGGCGGAGGCCATCGTGGCCTTCAAGAAGGCCCTGGAGTTGGACGAGAAGAACCTCGAAGCCAACATGAACCTCGGCCTCATCGCCGTTCAGTCGGCGGACTACGCCCTCGCCGGTCAGTCCTTCCAGACGGTGCTCGCCCAGGATCCCGGCCACGCCATCGCGCGCGTCGGCCTCGCGGTGGCCTTCCGGGGCAACCTGGACATGGACGCCGCGATGGAGGAGTACGACAAGGTCCTGGCGAACGACTCCTGCGACGGCTTCGCAGTCATCAACAAGGCGATCGTCCAGCACATGTTCATCGCGCCCACCGCCGGCGACATCACCGCCACCAAGAAGGCGCTGGAGAAGGCCGACAAGCTCTACGGTGCGGTGCTGAAGTGCGATGAGACCAACGCCGACGCCCTCGCGGGCAAGGACGCGGTCGTCGCCGCCGTGAAGCAGAAGGAGAGCGAGCTCGCTGAAATTGCCGAGATGGAACGGCAGATGAAGGAGCTGGAAGAGAAGTTCAAGGTCCTGAAGGTCGAAGTGCTCAAGGACATCGAGCGCGCCCCCAAGGTCTTCGAGAAGTACGCCGAGGTCGAGCAGGACCCCTCGTGGTTCGAGGTCTTCCAGTACCAGCTGGAGGCGACGCAGTTCGCCATCGAGGCGGAGGACTTCTTCTTCCTGACCGAGCAGCGCGGCTACCTCGACGAGTTCATGGTGCAGTACTACAACGACGCCCTGGGCCTGGACCCGGTGGAGTGGACGAACGGCCAGCCCATCGAGCTGCCCGAGGCCGAGGCGCCCGAGGGTGAGGCCGCTCCCGCCGACGAGGCCGCTCCCGCCGACGAGGCCGCTCCCGCCGACGAGGCCGCGCCCGCCGACGAGGCCGCGCCCGCCGACGAGGCCGCTCCCGCCGACGAAGCCGCGCCCGCAGAGGAGGCTCCGGCCGACGAAGCGGGAGCCACTGAAGATGCCGGGAACCCGGCGCCCGAGGGGCTGTCCAACGAGGGGTGACGGTCGGACACCGACGTCCGGCATGACTTTCGAGGGCGCTTCCTGTAAATAACGGTGCCAGTCAACAGCCCCCTGATGCCTGCTCAGCAGTGAGGTTTCAAATGAAGCGAGTCCTGCTCTTCACGATTACGGCCCTCTTGGGTCTCGCCGTCGCCGCGCCGGTCGCCCTGGCTCAGGACGACGACGCCAACGTTCGATACAAGAAGAAGACCGAGATCGACTTCGATGACGTCGGCGTCGATGGCGAGTTGAAGAAGCCCCACGGGGCCTACCTGCTCGACAAGCGCCAGTCCTCGTTCAATCCCCTGATCCGGCTCAAGCCGGACTTCAATCAGGAGATGGTCGAGAGCGTCAACCAGATCCGGTAGGGGTTCGCCCCCACCCAGGCGGGGCCGACCCCGCGCAGACAGTCAGTACACCGGAACGAGGCGATCACAGCGCTCCCACTGGCCGGGTGGGTTCGCATGAGAGGCGTCTCTTCCAACCCCAGCCACGCGACGTCGGGGCCACGAACCCTCGCGCACCCAGACTTCAAGGACCGATTCCATGGCTGACCAGGAGAAGCCGCTGACCCTCACTTTTGCGATTTCCGTCGGTGGACAAGACGCCGGCACGCAGGAGTACGAGGAGGCACAGGTCACGATCGGCAAGGGCCCCGCGGCCCAGCTCCAGATCGAGGACCCCGGACTCGCGGATTTGCAAGCCGCTGTTCGCGTCGAGGAGGACGGCAGCCTCATGCTGCTCGACCTCGTCGGTGAGAACACCACGCTGCTCAACGGCGAGGCGGTCAACAACGCCGTCATCAAGGAGGGCGACAAGATCCGCGTGGGCGACACGGAGCTGACCTTCGGGATCAAGCGCCCGGCCCCGCCCGAGCCGGTGGAAGATGACTCCCCCACGGGTCCCCAGGACGCCGCGGCGGCTGCCGCCCACCTGCACGAGGCCGAGGAGGAGATCCACAACGCAGAAGACGTGATGGACTTCGTGCTCCGCTCGGGCACGGCCGAGTCGGACCTGGGCATCGACCGGCGCAAGCCGCAGATCCTGGAGGTGGCGGAGATCTGGTCCGGCACCGTCATGAACGTCAAGCACTTCAACCGGGACGTGCCCTCGGTGTACGTGGGCGACCGGCGCGCGCGCCAGGTGCGGGTGTTCTCGAACATCGTCACCTCAGTGCTGGTCCTCGGGACCATGTTCTTCGCCTACACGCACAGCACCCTCCCCCATCCCCCGCGCTACCCGGCGGGCGACGAGGCGCTGATCCAGACCTGGAACGACCGCGACGCCGCCGAGAAGGCGACGATGCTGGCCGAGAAGAAGGCCAAGCGAGAGGCGGAGCTGGCGGAGATCACGGCGGAGGCGGACGAGCGCATCGCGTCGGACCAGCGCAAGTACGACCGCATGGCCAAGGAGAAGCTCGACAAGGAGATCGAGGAGTTCCCCGAGAGCGACAAGGACCTCGCCCACTTCCAGAAGGAGGTCCGGGACGAGACCATCGACGCCGTCGAGGACGAGCGCGAGGCCGCCGCCGAGGCCGCCGCGGACGCCGCGCAGCCCCCGGATCCCTACCGCGACTTCTCGGACAACTTCACCATCGACTCGAAGAAGGCCTTTGAGAAGGCGATGGCGAAGAACCGCGAGCAGCGGCCGCTGATCCCCATGCACTTCGAGCTCTTCGAGATGCCCAACTGGGAGTCGTTCGTCCAGGAGAAGATGCTCCCCATCTCGAAGGAGATGGCGGCCGAGGGCAACATCCGCAAGTCCTGGATCGTCGAGTACCAGCGCATCGACCAGGAGTACGACGTCTACGACGACCTGGACGAGAAGCGCGTGGTCGAGGACCTGGTGCTCGGCACGCGGTTCCTCAAGGACGACACCGTCTGGATGCTCGTGGCCGGCATGGACCCCGAGTTGGTCTACGCGACGGACCCCGACGGCAACACCGAGACGATGGCTGCCACCGACGAGGTGCTGCTCTGGGCCCCCTCCGAAGAGGAGAAGGCCCAGCGGACGGAGATGTTCCACGAGATCCAGCGCCAGCTGTACCTGCACGCCCGCAAGCGGCACCAGGGCAAGCTGCGCTGCGAGGTGCTGGAGCGGCTGCTTACCTTCGACGAGGACCGCAACAGCTTCGAGTACAACGCGCAGTACGCGGCCTGCCTCTCCAACCGCAACAAGTTCGAGCAGGCGGTCGAGTACACCGAGCGCGCGCTGGAGAACAAGCCGGCCGACTTCGCCGAGGGCGACAACGTCGAACACTACCTGGCCGCCCTGCAGGTCAAGGCGCGCCTGGAGCTCCGCAACGCCTACGAGGGCGGGGACCCCACCCGCGGGCTCCAGCACGTCATGGACCAGGGCAAGCGCCTGCAGGCCAACGCGGCCCACGAGACGCTGCGCAGCTTCGTCATCGACACCCACAAGGACGGTGGCTCCCTCAAGGCCGTGGACGCGGGCATCTACGCCCTCGCCAAGGAGGAGCTCAAGGAGCTGCAGCAGGAGCAAGTCAAGAAGGCCATGATCCTGGCGCTGATCATCCTGCTCGTCCTGCCCATCGCCTACGGCTTCGATGAGGTCCGCTCCCGCAAGATGGCGCAGGACTTCTTCGTCTCCTCGGAGAACCTGCCCAACGACCACTGGCCCATCGTCCAGCAGGACAAGGCCACCACCCTGGTCAACTTCACGAAGGACTCGGTGGGGTACCTCCAATCGGGGGACACCAAGACCAGCACCGCGGACCTGGTGGCCGCCGGGCGGGCCCGTGATGCCGGCGGCTTCTATCAGGTGGAGCTCGGCGACGAAGAGCGCTTCGTGAACGACATCGGCCACATGGTCTTCTTCATCCACCGGGTGTTCCAGGCCAAGGTCGTCCCCGGGAAGATGGGTGAGGGCATCGACTGGCTCTTCCTCGGCATCCTCTCCTTCCTCCTGTTCCTGGGCGGTGCGTTCGGCATCACCCTCGCCAACAGCGACTACGACCCCAACCAGGAGGTCATCACGATCCCCGACCGGTTCGTGGAGTTGATGGTCCAGCAGGTGGAGAAGGAGAAGGAGAAGAAGAAGCCGGCGGGCAACAAGGACGCCGGCGAAGGCGCCAAGGCCAAGGACGAAGAGGGCAAGACCGGCAAGAAGGAGCACAAGCTCAAGAAGGCCAAGGGCAGCAAGATCGCCATCGACAAGCGCGAGCTCGACAAGAAGATCGCGGAGTCCACGGGCCTGCTCGCCGACCTCAACTCCATGACGGACAACAGCATCTTCGGCACCGGTGGCCTGGACGCGTCCGTCTCCAACGCGCTGGGCGGCCTCATCGGTTCGCAGTACGGCAACCAGTACGGCTCGGGTGGCCTCGGCTCCCGCGGTTCGGGCTTCGGCGGCGGCGGCACGGCCGCGGGTCTCGGCGGCCTGGGTACGCGCGGCTCCGGCCTGGGCGGCTCCGGCTACGGTCGCGGCGCGGGCTTCTACGGCAACAAGGGCGGCGGATCCCCCGGCGTTGGCGCGGGCGACCCCATCATCCTCGGCGCCCTCGACAAGTCCCTCATCGACGCGGTCATCAAGCGTCACATGAGCCAGATCCGCTACTGCTACCAGCGCGAGCTCACCAAGGACCCGAGCCT
>CALCXL010000662.1 GCA_937907595.1 uncultured Pseudomonadota bacterium | reverse complement strand
CCGGCTTCTGGGACGACGGCGACGGCGACGACGACGACGCGGTGGACGACGACGACGCCGCGGACGACGACGACGACGAGCCCCAATTGGGGCCCGGCGGCAGCATGGGCATCTGGTACTGGGAGATGCCGCCGCCCTCGGGCGACGGCGTGATGACCGGGGCGGGGTTCATCGCCAACTTCTGGGAGGACATCAGCCCCGGCACGCCCGGGCGACGCGTCAACGGCCCCTTCCCCTGGGACGGCCCCGACGGGCCGGACACCTGCGCGGTCAACGTGTGGGACGCCGCCGACATGGAGACGGTGGGCGGCACGCCGGGCGTCTCCGAGGAGCGTGACGCCGGGATCATCACCCTGGAGGCCCCCGACTGGTCGGTGGACATCGACCCCTGGCCCACGACCAAGCAGCAGTCGCAGTACTACTTCGAGCTGAACCCCGACTACACCGTGCACTTCGACACGTACTACCAGGTGACCGTGGAGGGGGCGGACTTCCCCGGCTTCGACTCCGTCACCGACCTGCTGGTGCCCGCCGCGCTGCACCTGGTCGCGCCGCTGCCGTCGGAGCAGTTCGCGGTGGGCAGCACGGACTTCGCGATCGAGTGGACCGGCGGCAGCGCCGACGAGATCTGGATCGAGCTGCACCACGGCAACGCCCGGGAGTTCGGCAACGCGTCCATCCAGTGCATCGCCGTCAACGACGGGTCCTTCTCCATCCCCGCCGAGCTGACGCAGTACCTGCCGACGACCGAGCTGCTCAACCTGACCCTGGGCCAGCCCCGCAACGTGACGGTGACGGTCGGCGACGTGGAGGTGGACGTGGGCTCGTCGGCCTCCACCCAGGCCAACGGCATGCGCAGCCCCTGAGCGCCCGGCGGCGCGTGATCGGCGGGGCCCCGGGCCAAGGGGGCGGCTCTGCCCTGGACCACCGACCGGCCACGACCGGCCCAGGCAGGCCCGGCGCCTGTGCGAGGATGCCGCCTCACGGTGGAGACGCGATGCACTTCCTGACCCGACGCCGGTTCTTGCTCCTCCTCGGCAGCGCCGCGGGGCTCAGCGCCTGCGGGCTGGAGTTGGGCCTGGGCGCCGAAGCGTCCTTCGACGAGGTCCTGCGCGCGCTGCACGCGGCGGGGCCGACGACCGTCGACGGGCTGACCAACCACCTGCCCATGGCCGCCGAGGCCCTGGCGGAGTTGGGGGTGCCCGAGCGCGTCGTGGCGTGGGTGCAGGCGCACCAAGGTGATCTGATCGCCCTGCCCGAAGCCGCCGCGCTGCCCGACGACGAGCGGGCTTCCGCGTTGGGGGACGCCGAGCAGTCCGCCGCGTGGATCGCCCGCTACGTCGCCGACGTCGAAGCGCTGGGCGTGCAGGCGGTGATCGATCGGGACCACGCGATGTTGCTGCCGGGCTGGTTCGGCGCTGGCTGGCACGGCGCGCTGCGGGTCGGGCACGCGCTGCGCTCGCTGGATCGGGGGGACACCGCGGACCGCCGGCGCGAGGTGGCGCATGGCCTGGGGTACATGGCGGCGCTCTTCCAGGAGCTGCCGGGCGCGCCTGGAGCGTCGCCGGAGGCAGGGTTGGACCCGGTCGCCGCCTTGGCCGGGGTGCCGCTGGTGGCCGCTGGGGAGCGGGTGACCGACGGGACCATCCTGGATCGGGTGGCTCCGACGAACGATCTCGCGGGCCTGGCCGAGTCCATCGAGCGGGTCGATCTGGACGCGGTGGAGGTGTCCGCCGGGCTGGCCGAGCTCGCGGCGGCGGCGGCTCGCATGTTCCTGTCCGACGGCGCCGACGATGTGGTGCTCCTGCACGCGGTGACGGGCACGTCGGCGGCCCGGCTGTGGCTGCCCTGGCTCGACGCAGCCGCCCAGCGCGCTTTGCTGGGGTTCGCCTTCCAGTCGGTCGCGGTGGCGCGGTCGGCGACGCGCGGGGAGTTGGGCACGCCGGGCGAGATCGCCTCGGACAGCGCCGCGCGCGCGTCCGTGCTGGAGGTCGCGGCTCAGGCCGACGACGCCCACGTCATCAAGCTGGGCGAAGCAGCGCTGCGCGAGCACGGCGTGGTGGCGCGGCCCGAACTCCTCGAGGCAGCGCTGGCCTGGCAGGGGTTCTGAGCCGGGTGCCCAGCAGGCGGGCGACGGCATCGGGTCCCGGGACGCACCGCAGCGGACTACGACCCGGCGGGGAGGGTCGTCACCGCCCCCGGGGCAACTCCACCGACAGCCAGCCCCGCCAGCGCGCCGACGGCTCCCCCTCGCAGGCGGCGTCCTGCCCCGCCACGCAGGCTCCGCGCCGCTCCGGGCCGGAGGCCAGCTCCCCCGCCCCCGACCGCACCAACCCCGCGCCGTAGCCCCCGAGCAGCGCCTCGAGCTCGTCGGGGCGGAGCACCGCGAACAACGCCTCGTCCTCCGGGTCGCGGCCGTCCTCGCCCAGGCCCCGTCCGAAGCCGAAGAGGTAGGCCTCGCGCTCCTCGGCGTTCGGCAGCGGGCGGGTCCATACCACCCAGGACGCGGGATCCAGGTGGGCGAAGTGGGGGTTGCCAGCCAGGGCAGCGCGATCGCCGCCCAGCTCCTGCAGCCGTTCGTTCATCCCCCGGACCACCCCGCGGTGCCGACGCCCCTGATCCAGGCCGTAGCCGGTGACCAGCCAGGGGCGAGCCCAGGGCTCGGTGACCCGCCACAGCGCCTTGATCTTGCGGTGGGGGTCGGCGTCCACCCGCTGCTGAGCGTTGGCCCCCAGCTGGGCGTGCACCGCGTGAGGGGGCTGCCCGGGGGCCTCCGGGGGCGGAAGCCAGAGCGGCAGGGCCAGGAAGGCGCCGAGCAGCCGCGCCCGAGGCCAGGCGGCCAGGGCGGCGACCGCGACCGCGAGCAGGGGCAGGGTGTAGCGGTGGGCCTCGTCGGGTGGCGCCAGGGTCGTGCCCGCAGAGAGCGCCGCCAAGGAGACGAGGGCGAAGGCCGGCAGCCAGCGCAGGGAGCCGCCCTGCCTCCAGGCCCTCACCAGGGCCGCGGCGAAGAGCGCGCCCAGACCCAGCCCGGCGGTCGTGGTGAGCAGCCCCTGCCGCCCCGGGCCCGCCAGGGCGGAGGGCAGCACCGACACCACCCGATCCAGGCGGGGGAGCAGCAAGTGGGGCAGCAGCTGGTGCAGGCCGCGGCCGCCGCGCACGAACAGCGCCTCCTCCCAGAAGGGCACGGCGAGCGCCAACCAGACCCCGAAGGCGCCGGCCGCCGTCGCCGACGCGATCGCCAGGTGCCGGGGGCGACGCCAGGCCAGGAGCAGGGCCGCGCCGGTCAGGGCGGTGATCGCGTGCAGGTAGGAGACGACGGCCGCCAGCCCCAGCGCGATCCCCAGCGCCGCCGATCGCAGCGTCGTCGGCCGACGGCGCCACCGCTCCAGGCCCAGGGCCAGCCAGGGCAACAGGGCCAGCCCCTCGGCCAGGCTCCCCCAGGCGCGCTGGGCGTACCAGGCGAGCTCCGGGGCGGCCAGGGCGGCCAGGGGACCCAGCGCGAGGGCCGAGCGCCAGCCGGCGGCCCGACCGAGCCAGATCGACCCGCCCAACACGCCGACGCAGGCCACACCCGCCGCCGCCATGGGGGGGGCCAGCTCCTGCGGCACGCCCAGGGCCAGGGCCCAGGAGACCGGCCAGGCGATGAGCCAGGAGCCGCCCTCGTAGCGCGTGACGGAGCCGACGTGGAAGGGCAGGGCCTCGCCGGCGCGGAGCAGGCGGGCCAGGAGCAGGCTGTGCAGCTCGTCGTGGCCCAGGCCGCCGCGCCGGGCGATCTGGGCGGCGAGGAGCCCGGCGAACAGCGCCGTCGAGGCCAGGGCCGCCCAATGGAGGCGGGCGCGCTCGGTGGCCGCGATCAAGAGGTCAGCGCACCGAACGGGTCAGGAAGTCGACGACGTCCTTCATGGCCTCGGGGTTGGGCCCGAACGCCTTGGTGCCGTGGCCGCCGGGGGCCCAGGAGCGATGCTCCCAGGCGGGACCGCCGGCGCGGTGGGACTCGGACCAGGCCTTCTCGCCCTCGTTGAAGGCGAAGAGGACCGGCAGCTTGCTGACCGCGGAGCCCTCGAGGGCCGCGTTGGTCTCCGTGTAGGTGCCGCCGGTGAGGAAGACGAGGGCGCGGGGCACGGACGCGGGCTCCTCGGCGGCGGCCCAGAGGCTGTAGTCCAGGCAGGACGTCGTTCCGTTGCTGGCCCCCACGCAGGCCCAGCGGCCCAGGTCGGCGGTGGGCTCGGCGGTGGCCAGGAAGGCGCGGGCGGCGGCCACGTCCAGCTTGCCCTTCGGGCCGGTGTAGGCCTCCTTCGCCACGCCCTGGGAGCCGCCGGCGCCCCGGCGATCCAGGTTGAGCACCGAGAAGCCGGCCTCCTGCAGCGCCTGGCGGAAGGCCGGCGGGTAGTTGGAGCGGTCGTGGTGGGGCGGGATCATGTGCAGCAGCACGACGACCGGGGCGCCGTCGACGCCCGCGGGGCAGTGGTCGGCCTGCAGGGTCAACCCGTCCGAAGTCGGCATGGAGACGACCTGGCAGGGCGGCGCGGCGAGGGCCGGGGCCGGGGCCGACAGGAGCAGGAGCAGGAGCAGGGAGCGCATCAGGACCTCCGGAGCGGAGCGTAGCAGGGCGTGGATCGGCTCCGGGGAGCTCGCGGCGCGGGCCCGACCGGGCGGCCAGACCGAACGCGCGGGCTCAGAACGCGACGCCCAGGGAGCCGCCGCCCACCACCCCCCAGCCGCCGGACCAGGAGGCGTCGGAGCTGTAGGCGACCGGGGGCTCGATGACGTCGCGCATCCCCTGCCCCGTCTTGGGCAGATCCATGCCCTCCATGCGCAGCACCTGCAGGGCGCCGTCGAAGATCAGGGGCGAGAAGCCCTGGGGCCCGGGCAGCTCCAGGCTGGCGCCCAGCCCCCAGGAGTGGGTGTCGCTCTCCAGCAGCGCCGTGGGGCCGTCGACGGGCTCCATGAAGGCCGGCTGGAAGCGGTACCCCGCGCGGATCGCCGCCGTCATGGGGCGATCGCCCTTGGGGAGGGGCCTGGGCGGCAGGCGGACCTCGCCGCCCACGCTGATGTCCCAGGTATCGTGGAAGGCCGACGAGTCGACGGTCCGCCCTCCCGCCACCGGGTAGGACAGCACGTTCTCCCCCGAGGGCGTGTCCAGCACCAGGTCCAAGCGGCCCTCCTGGCCGTCGCGCCCGCGCACCACCCGCCCGAAGCTGGGGGCCAGGGCCGACCACTGGTTCCACTGGGCGTCGACCGCGAGGGCGAAGCGCTCGTGCTCCCAGGCCAGGGACAGCTTGAGCTGGTGGGGGTCGTAGAAGTCGAACAGCCCCAGCCAGACCTGCGCCTGGATCCGCTCGACCAGGCTGAACAGCGCGTTCAGCTCGCCCAGGCCGCGCACCTCCACGTCCAGGCCGATGGGGTTGATCTCCGTGGTGCTCTCCACCTGGTACGACGCCCCGAACCGCAGGCCCTCCAGCGGGGCGTACAGGGTCCCGAAGTCGAAGAGCAGGGAGAAGACCGGGCGGAACACCGGCTCGGCGATGAGGTCGACGTCGCGCAGCACGGTGTCGATGCGGGTCTCGTCGTTCTCGTCCGTCCGACCGACCAGATCCAGGTCGATGTCGATGACCCCCCGGGGCCGCAGCGTGAACGACGCGCCCACCCACAGGCCGCCCTGCAGCGCGTCGTCCCAGGCCTCCTTCGGCGCGCCCGCCGCCGGGATGCCGCGCAGGGGCACGCGGATCGACGCGCCGAGCCCGCCCATGCTGCGGGCGTAGCGGCTCTGCCAGCGCCCGGCGTAGGGCACCCAGGGATCCTTGCTGTCGTGAAAGTAGAGGTAGGGCAGCGAGACGTTGACCCAGGCCGCGACCCGGAAGAAGGGCGTGATCGTCTTGACCAGATCCACCGTCACGCCGCTGGGCTGGATGGGCTCCAGCGGCATCGCCTCGTCCTTGCCGTCCAGGCGGGTGACCCCCACCACGTCGTCCAGCATCAGCTGCCCGCCCAGGTAGTGCATGCGCACCATGTCCTGCTCCGCCAGGCCCAGGGCGGCCGGGGCCAGCACCGTGGGCCCGCCGTGATCCGCCAGGGCCGCGCCCGCGCCCGCCATGCCCACCCGCGGCAGCGAGGGGCCGAACATGTCCGACTCGGAGGCGATGGCGGGGGCCGGCAACAGCAGGGCCAAGCCCAGGAGGCCGAGGGCGCGCTGGCTCATTCCCCGGACCCCCCGGACTCCCCCGGCAGGGGCTGGCCGCCGTAGCGGGGGAAGGCGTCGTGGGGAGGGACCTCCCAGTGGGTCCGCCACAGGCTGCCGGCGCCGTCCACGCGCAGGGTGTCGCCGCTGATGTAGGCCGCGCCGGGGGTGAGCAGGAACACCGCCGCGCAGGCCACCTCCTCCTCGGTGCCCAGGCGGCGGGCGGGGATGTTGTCCGCCATCGCCAGGAAGACCTGCTGGAAGTGGGGGGCGTAGTTGTCGTAGCCCGAGCCGAAGATGATGCCGGGGGCCACGGCGTTGACGCGGATGCCGCAGTGCGCCCACTCGACGGCCAGGGACTTGGTCAGGTTGTCCACGCCCGCGCGCGCGGCGCCGGTGTGCGCCATGCCGGGGAAGCCGCGGTGCATGTCCGCGATGATGTTGACGATGGCCCCGCCGTGCTCGCCCATCCACGCGTTGTGGGCCTCCCGACACAGGAAGAACGTCCCGGTGAGGTTGGTCTCCAGGACCGCGTTCCAGCCCTTGGTGCGGATGTGGGCGGCGGGGCTGGGGAACTGCCCGCCGGCGTTGTTGACCAGGAAGTCCAGCCGCCCGAAGGCCTCCAGCGTGAAGGCGACAGCCGCGGCCACCTGCTCCTCGTCCCGGATGTTGCAGACGATGGAGCGCGCGGTGATGCCGGCGGCGCTCAGCTCGGTGACGGCCGACTCCAGGCGCTCGGCCTTGCGGGCGGCGAGCACGACGGAGCAGCCCAGGCGACCAAGCTCGAAGGCGATCGCCTTGCCGATGCCCGATCCGCCGCCGGTGATGAGGGCCATGCGACCGTCGAAGAGGCCGTCGCGGTAGATCGAAAGGGGCTTGGATTCCATGGCGCGGCATCGTACCGCAGGCGACCGCGCGGGCCCTTTTGCTGTGGCATCCTCCCCGACGCTCGTACTCGAGCTCAGGAGGTCGATGTGGTTCAGCTCTGCAAGAAGATCGCGGAGGCCGCGTGGTTCCAGAACTTCATCATCGGCGTGATCGTGCTGGCCGGCGTCGTCGTCGGCATCCAGACCTACCCGGAGATCGAGGAGTCCCACCACGGGATCCTGCATCTGCTCGACCAGCTGATCCTGTGGATCTTCGTGGCCGAGGTGCTGATCAAGATGGTCGCCGAAGGCAGCCGCCCCTGGCGCTACTTCCGGGACCCCTGGAACGTCTTCGACTTCCTGATCGTCTTCGTCTGCTTCCTGCCCCTCAACAACGCCGGCTTCGTCGCCGTGCTCCGCCTGGCGCGGCTGCTGCGGGTGCTCAAGCTGGTCAAGGCGCTGCCCAAGCTGCAGGTCATCGTCACCGCGCTGCTGCGCTCCATCCCGTCGATGTTCTACATCTCCGTGCTGATGGGCATGCTCTTCTACCTGTACGCGGTCCTGGGCACCTTCATGTTCCAGGCCAACGACCCCGTGCACTTCCACAACCTGCAGAAGGCGATGCTGTCGCTGTTCCGGGTGGCCACGCTCGAGGACTGGACGGACATCATGTACATCAACATGTACGGCTGCGATCAGTACGGCTACGGCGGGATCGAGGCCATGTGCACCGCGCCGACTGCCTACGGCTGGTGGGCCGCCCTCTTCTTCAGCAGCTTCGTGCTCCTGGCCACCTTCGTGATCATGAACCTCTTCATCGGCGTGATCATGACCGGCATGGACGAGGCCACCAAGGAGGTCGCGGCCTCCAACGCCGGCAGCGCGGGGGTCGTCTCGCCGGTGTACACGCGCATGGCGGCCCTGACCGAACAGCTCGCCGCCATCCAGGAGGAGCTGCACGAGCTGACGAAGATGCAGGCGAAGCGGGAGGACTGAGCCGAGGGGCTCGGAGGGCGATCCGCGGACCGCGGCGCTACCAGCGGAAGCGGCCCGTGATCTGGACGTGGTTGATCATCTCCGGGCCCTCGTCCGTGGCCGCGAGCGCGCCGCCCACGAAAAGGTGGCCGCCCTGGATGACCGCCGCCAGGTTCAGCTTGGGCGCCGTCTCCGCCTTGAAGGGCAGGTCGCCGCCGATGGTCACGGCCCAATCCAGCTCCGTGCCCAGCATGCGGTCGCTGGGCGCGCGGTCGTGGTGGTTGCGCGCGGAGCCGCCGGCCCGGAAGGAGTAGAAGCCCTGGCGGTGCTCGACCGCGTCCCAGGCGAACAGCGCGCCGCCCTTGAGCTCCAGGAACGGCAAGGGCTTGCCCACCAGCACCGGCTGCAGGAAGAAGGCCGAGCGCACCTGGCCCTCGTTGATGGCGCCGTCGACGCCGCGCGGGGGCTGGCCGGCGTTCTCCGGGTCCGTCAGCAGCGCGTGGGTGGCCGCGTTGACCGAGCCCAGCACCTGGTCGAAGAGCACCATGCCGGCGTCGAAGTCGCGGTCGAAGGCGAAGCCGCGGGAGAACTCGTCGTCGGGATCGTCGTCGCCGC
>CALCXL010000661.1 GCA_937907595.1 uncultured Pseudomonadota bacterium | reverse complement strand
CCTCCAGATCGCCGCACGGCTCGTCACTTCTCGCGCTCCTTCGCACCCGCTCCAGGAGCGCGTCGAGCTTCACCAGCATGTCCTCTGCCCCCGCCAGTTCTGCCTCCGCCTTCATCCTCGACCTCCGCATCGTGTGGGACTCGGCACCGAGCCCGATCCTCCACCGCTACGCGAAGCTGGAGGAGGGCGTCAAGCAGGTCCGCCTCGAAGGTCTCGATGTTGTCGGCGGCCGCCGTCAGCGCGGTGAGTCGGCGTAGGGCGTCCAGCGGATCCTCGGTCTCTTCGTCGGCCATTCGAGCCTCCGTGGCGGCCTCCAGGGCGCGAGCGGAGTGTCGCACGGAAGGCACAGGCGGCCGCTCAGTCTCAGATCCGCACCCATCCGGTTCCAGTGGGTCGGTCCGCATCGACCGCCGTAGCCGCAGTCCTGGCCTTGGCGGGCGCAGGCTGGAGGTCGACCGGCTGGGCGAGATGGGCAAGTTGTGCCTTCAACCGCGGCTCTTTGGGGGAGGTTCGAGACGGGGGCAGCTCCAGCCGGTTGCCAGAGCCTGATGCTCTGGCCGGGTCGCCGGTCGTACTGGCCGTGCATCCCGCCGCAGCCCTGCCGCCCACGGAAACCGCTCAGATCGTGCAGGAAACCGGGCAGCGGGCCAACGCCAAACCAGCCGGATCCCCCGACGGAAACCGGGCAACTCGGGCCCTTTGCTGGAAAACCTCCTGAAGCCTGATCTTGATGGAGGAGGTGGCTCCGCCCCCTCCGTGCGGCGGTGCGGCACTTACGCCGGTGGTCGAGGCCGCCTCGTTGTGGTCCTCAAACGCTCTCGGGCTATCGCTGATGGGCAAGCCTCGATCCAGAACGGTCGGGGGTGCCGCTGGCCCCTCGGACGTGCTCCTTCAGAGCACGTGGCTGAGGACCGGGACCTGTGTCCGTCTCGGAGAAGGACGGTCACGGCAGGCGGTGGGTGGAACCCCGCCGCACCCGAACCGTGATTCCAGCCAGCGTGGGGGCACGTAGGTGCCGCGGCCGGGGTTCGGACATCACGCCCGGGAGCCTCTACGTCGTTCCCGCCGTCCCCGCCGTTACCGCCGTCCCCGCCGGCCCCGCCGTCCCCGCCGCTCTCGCCCCTCCCGTCCGCCGGGGTCTACCTGGCCGACTCGCCCCAAATCCGCAGCCAGTGCTCCGGATCGAACTCCGCCCCTCCGAAGGCCTGCGTGTCCGGGCTCGAGTCGCCCTCCTCGAGCTGCGCCTGGACGGCTCGAATGATCTCCTCGCGATGGTCCCAGGCCTTCGTTCCGCCGATCCCGAGCAGCAACCCCTGGCCGAACCCTGCCTGACGCGCCATCCGCACCGCTTCGGCGTGGGCCATCGGGGGGACGGAACGCTCCGACCGTTCAACCGTACTGTTCGCTGCTCCGCCGTTCGACTTCACCTTCTGCTCCAGCCGCGCGATCGCGCGGGCCACGCGGGGGATCTCGCGGTTGTTGGTGATCAGCTCTTCGACGAGCGCACGGTCCAGCCCCGATCCGACCTCGCTCCCCGACCTCCGCCCGGCTGTCGGGGCGAGGGGTGCGGCTGGCAGTCCGGAGCCCGCCACCGTGGTGCCCGCCGTCCTCGAGCGCGCCGCGCCTGAGTCCGCCGTTGCGCGGTCGCCTGTCCCGGGGACCGCCGTCGCGCCGGGCGTCCACCGGCCATCCGCCCGCGGACTCTGCAACCGTGCCGAGGGCGGGAGCGGGACGCTTCCGGTCGAGTCCACTTCGCTGAACACGCGCTCCGCATCCCACGCGCCCACCTCCTTCGGCGCCCGCCTCGGGACCCGCGAGACCGCAGACAGAACATCCGTCGCGCCCCCGCAGAGCTCGGTCCAGCCAGCCCCAAGCCTCAGCGTTTGCCCGTGCCCCGCGTGAGCCATGAATCGTCCTTCGCGGTTCACGCCGGTGATGATCCCCGTCCCTCGGACCAGCGCCCGTGGCAGCGCAAAGCCGATCGCCATGCGCTGGTACAGCCGGCGCAGGTCCATCCCGGTGAGTCCCGGGTGGTCCTCGCCAAACGCCTTGCTGCAGGCCCGCCGCAGTTCGCGTCGGGGCACGGTGCGCGGCGCGCCCGGACGACCTCGCTGGGGGAAGAGCGGAGCGCCGTGCGGGAGGTCGTCCAGGCCCGGCACAGCGCGGTAGAGCAGGTCCCACACCCAGCCGGGCACCGCGACGACCAGGGGGCCGTGGGCAGGCGCCCCCCCAGGGCGGTGGGCGTCCGGGACGATGAGGTGTCGCTGCTGCACGTCGAAGGCTCCCCGGCGCAGCGCGATGGCCCTGCCCGGAGTCACCCCGCATCCGGCGACGATCCCTACCCAGGCGCCGACAAGGGGACTGCACTCCTCGAGCAGGCGGGAGACGTCCTGTGGCCCGGGCTGACGGCGGGGTTTCGCGGTCCCGACCCGTTGCCGCGGCCCGACCGGCTCCGCCGACACCTGCACGGGGGTTCCGGTGGCGGAGGCGTGATCGATGACAACGCGGCGGACCAGGCTGACCGTGCCGTGAATGGTGCTGGCTGCGTGCCGTTTGCCTCTGCTGTTTCGGCCCGCAGCGAGGGCCTCGCGCAGGGCATCCAGTTGCGTGTCCGTGATCGCACCGGGACGGACCGCGTCCCCCAATTGCTCCCTTGCGAGCCGCGAGTAGAGGCGCGCCGGTCGGATCGTCTCGACCTGCTTGATGCTTCGCGGCATCGCCCTGTGGTTGAAGGCGGAGCCGAGCAGCTCGGCGAGCGTCGCCCGGCGCAGGTTCCGCGGCTGCGTCGTCAGCTGCTGCAGCACCTCATGGGCGTCGCGCGGCCTCTGCGCCACGAGCGGCCGCAGACCTTCGCAGGAGCAGGGGTCGGCCAGTCCGGCGCCCAGAGGCCTGAGGCGCTCGAGCCGAGCAGGCGTGAGCTTG
>CALCXL010000660.1 GCA_937907595.1 uncultured Pseudomonadota bacterium | reverse complement strand
TGGGACGAGATCCAGAACGACCTCAGCTCGCTGTACGACATGGTCATCGACGGCATCAAGAGCTGGCTGATCGAGACGATCGTCACCCAGGCGATCATGCGGCTGGCGACCATGTTCAACCCCGTGGGCGCGCTGCTGAACGCCGTCATCACGGTCTACAACGTCTACAAGTTCCTGCGCGACCAGATCCAGCGCATCTGGGGCGTGGTCACCAGCGTCGTCAGCACCATCGCGCAGATCGCCTCGGGCAACACGCAGCCGTCGAAGGACGGGGTCGAGCAGGCCCTGGCCTCCCTCATCCCCATCGCCATCGACTTCCTGGCCAAGCTGCTCGGCATCGACGGCATCACCGCCAAGGTGCGGGAGGTCATCGAGGGCATCCAGGAGACCGTGCACGGCGCCATCCGCAGCCTGATCCGCCGGGTCAAGGGCATGTTCAGCGGCGGCGAGGACCGCACGGAGGAGGACAACCCCACCTTCGGCGAGGCGACGTTCTCCGCGCCCACGGGCGAGGGCGGCCGGGAGGAGGGCCACCGGGTCTTCGCTGAGACCAGCGCCGACGTGCCCCGGGTCCTGGTGGCCTCGGCCAACCCCATGGCGCCGGCCGACCAGGTGCGCAGCGGCGGCGAGTTCGAGGCGGTGGACGGCGACCAGGAGTCCAACGTCGTCACCCTGGGCCGGCAAGCGGAGGAGCTCGCCGAGGCGGCCTGGCGGGATGGGGACCAAAGCAAGGCGGACCAGGCGACGGCCCTCTTCGAGCAGATCAAGCTGATCATGGCCAACTACTCCGGCGAGCGGACGCTGGAGGCCATGGTGCCCGTCGTCGGCGGCTCCGCGCAGGTCAAGTACGACCAGCTGCAGAGCGCGCGCAGCGAGGGGCTGGGCTCGCTGGTCGACACGTTCATCCAGAACTGCGACGCGGCGCTGGAGGCGGACCACGGGCTGACGCCGCTGCAGGCGATGAAGAACGAGGGCAACGCCAACTCGGCCAACTACATCCTGCAGGGGCCGGACATCCCCGCCAGCGAGTACGAGCAGGAGGGAGGCGTCTCGCGCCTGATGGACCTGCCGTCGATCTGGGGCCACTACATCGGCAGCCAGAAGGACCGGTTCCAGGACGCGGACCACATGATCCACGAGATCGCGCTGGGCAACTTCGACGTCTGCGCGGCGCTGTCGGGGGAGGTGCGGGGGCGCGCGGCGGAGGGCTGGTGGTTCCGGCACGACCAGGCCGCGGGCATGGACATCGGCGAGCTCAAGCGCGAGCTGGCGGTCAACGACCCGGTCTACAACAAGGGCGCGGTGCGGGTGGACTTCTCCGCGTCGGACATGGGCCACAGCGGGCTCAACCTCAAGAAGCCGACGATCCTGGACGCCATCGCCCAGGGCGACGAGCGCGACCCCATGTGGGTCTCCGCCAGCGGCGTGTGGGGCGTGACGGGCGGCGGGGTCCTGGAAGGCGTCGCCCCGCCGGTGGACGTGAGCAAGGCGACCCTCAAGACGCTGATCCCGGGGGCGGCGGTGGAGCCGCAGATCCCGGTGGTCGAAGAGGCCGGGGCGATGGACGGCGAGGGGCACACCCTGACCATCGACGCGGAGAACGACAGCATCCAGATGGCGTCGGTGCTGGGGCCCATCGACGACAAGATCGCGACGATGCAGGCGAACCTGACGGACCTTCAGACGAAGGACCCGGAGCTCCACGGCCGCGTCCAGGGGGTGGCGAATCGGCTGATCGCGAAGGTGCGGGAGACCTGGGAGATCGTGCGCGACGACAGCAAGACGTCGACGGAGAAGGAGACCGCCCTCAAGAGCCAGGCGACCGCGGTGATGGCCGTGCTCAACGAGCTGGGCGACGTGGGCAAGATCGACGCGCTGCTGGAGCCCTTCCCGTACTACCAGGAGCCCAAGGGCGGCCCCCATCCCCTGACCGACGACGGCAGCTACAACGCGCCCGACGGCCTCCCGCGCGAGTCACACCACGTGCCCGCCAAGCAGCTTGGCAAGACCCTGGTGGACGCGGTCAAGGACACCGCCGCGGAGCTGGACAAGGAGGACGACACCAAGGCCTTGGCGGCGACCCTGCTGGGCAAGGCGACCGCGGCGGAGGTCGGCGAGGCCGGCAACCAGATGACCGCGATCCTCATCCACCGCACCACCCACCGCACCGCCGTGACGGGCGTGCACCGCTCCACCATGCGGACCCACGTCACCAACCTGCTGGAGACCTGGCGCAGGCCGGGCTCCGACGAGCGCAAGACGCTGATGGAGGGCCTGCCCACCCGGTTCGCGGAGGTCGCGCAGCGCCTGGAGGTGACGAACCTCACCAGCGAAGCCCGCTCGACGAACCCCACCGGCCGCCATTGGGAGCAGTTCCTGCGGACCGTCAAGGCGTCGGCGGACGAGGTCTACGCCGCCGAGACCTCGGACGCGGAGACCCGCGAGGAGCAGCAGGAGATCGCTGACGAGCACGCCGCGGTGGACGCGGTGATCGCGGACGTCGAGGGGGAGCTGGACGGCTCCTCGGACGGGGACGAGACCGAGGTGCCGTCGAAGGTGAAGGCGGAGATCGCCGACGTCATCTCCATCGCGTACGCCTCGGCGGTGCAGCAGGGCGCGGCCGCCGTCGTGGCCGCGGTGAGCTCGTCGATGGTCGATGGGGCCGGCCCGGGCGACGCGACGGCGGCCAAGCTCGCCGCGGACGCCAACTCCAACGCGGTCTGGACCAGGATCCGCGAGATGGCCACCTGAGCCGGCGATGGCGTCGGTCGCCTCCACCTGGTCCTACGATCCGCAGAGCGTCCCCTGGGACGACCACCTGCTCCACCAGTTGGGGCTGCACCCGAACGGGGGCGCCGACTTCTTCCTGGGGAACCTCGCCGACTCGGCCCGGTTCCAGTTCGTCCCGGCCCTGCGCACCACCGGCAAGAGCTGGATCGGCGCGCGGCTCGTGCCCGGCCTGGCGGTGGCGGACTGCCCCCTGGTGATCGCGGAGGCCCGGGACGCACGCACCCTCGCCTCCACCGCCCGCGACGGACTGGCCATGGCCCTGGGCGAGGTCACCCGCTCCTACGCTCCTCACGCCTGGGCCGCCCTCGACGCCGACTGGCCCCGCTTCGAAGGTCCGATCAGCGCCCTCGACGCCGCGATGGGCGGGAGCCAGGCCACCGCCCGACTGCGCGAGCTGCTGGACTCCGCCCGGTTCCGTGACCTGCTGGGCGAGGAACGATCGGGCGACGCCCTGGCCCCGGTCTGGCACCAGCTGCGCTCCACCCTGGACCCCGACGCCGGGCACAGGGCGATGCTCGACGCAGCCCGCGCCAGCGTGGAGCAGGAGCGGGTCGTGGAGGTGTCGGGCGATCCTGGCCCCTTCGCGGACGCCGCGGCGAGCCTGGGCTTCGTGGCGGAGCACCTGTACGAGCGCGACACCGCCGGCCCCGAGCGAGCCTGGAGGGTCGGCGTGCGGACGACCTCGAGCGACGTGTTCGAGCCCGGAGGGGTGCGGCCGGACCAGCCCAATGGGCGGCGCGCGCGGGGTGCCACCGCCGCGGCCCGGGCGGTGCTCGAGCGAGGGGGACAGGCGACGTACGGCGCCCACCCCCTCTGGAACGCGACCGAGGCCCTGGCCACGGACGGCGGGTACGACGGCCGCGAGCACCTGGCCGCCGCGAAGGTCCTGGAGGACCAGGGCGAGGCGCTGCTCGCCTGGGGGGCCATCGAGTGCGCCGCCTGGCTCGCCGTCTCCCTGGGCAAGAGCTCGGCCCTCCCCGCCTTCCACGCCGCCCGCGCGCTGGCCCGACGGCAGGACTGGCACGTCATCACCGAGCACCTCGACCGCATCGCCGCCGCCCGCGACGACTAAGCTGCGGGCTGCATGGCCGAGTCTCCCGAGCTGCGCGAGGTGCGCCTTTGCCTCGTCTCCATCGCCGGGGACCCGAGGGCCGCGGACGTCCCCCGCGCCCACGCCCTCCAGCTCCTCCAGGAGATCCGCGGCGGCACGCCCGCCCTCCTCCGCACCCTCGCCGAGCAGGGCGACGCCCTCCGGTCGATCGACGCCGGCCCCGGACGCGGGTCCCTGCGCGCCGAGCTCGTCCGCGCCATCGGAGCCCGAAGCCTTCATGGCGACCCTGACGCCCGCTCCGTGCTCCGCGCCGACTCCTTGCGCCGCGGCGAGGGCGCCTACGCCACCCCCTTCCTCGGCCCGCTCTGGCGTCACACGCACCTGGGCCTTCTGGCCGAACGCGACCCCCGCGCCCTGCCCTTCCTCGCCGAAGGCCTGCCGCCCGAGCGCCTGGCCTCCCTGATGTTGGGCTGGATGCCGCCGGCGCAGGTGCGGGCGCTGATGGGTGAGGAAGCAAGGCACCTCCCCCTGCCGCCGGCCCCCCGACCTGAGCCCGTCTTGCTGCGGTGGACCCAGCGCCTCTGCGACGGCTCCGACCCCACCGAGCATATGGACCGCGCCGCCAACTGCGACGACGCCGAGCTCCGCGGCATCCGCGCCATCCTCCTGCTCCTGCTGCACGCCCCGGCCAGCCGCCCCGCCGCCTTCGCCCTCCTCCGGGGCCTGGCCGGACCCGACGAGCTCCCGGTGCTCCTGCGCATGCTGGCCATCGCCCCGCCCGGGGCCTTCGCCGACGAGCTGGCCGCGCTGGTGGGAGGCTGCTGGACCGGCGGCCCGGTGGAGCTGGTGGAGGCGCTGGGGCGAGCCGGCGAAGCCGCCCGCTGGGACACGATCGAGCCGGCCGACCGCGTGAGGCGGGCCCTGCTGGCCCTCCGCGTGGCCCGCCTGCCCCTGGAGGCCGCGGCGCGGAGGCTCGGACCCTCGGTCTCCCTGGAGGCGCTCACCGAGGGCGCCTCGGTGTTGGACGGGCCCATGGCCGGCATGCGCACCGTCGACCTGGGCCAGACGTCCCGGGAGGCGCCCTGCCTGCCCTTCGGGCGGCAGCGCTGCGACGGCTGGTGGAGATCAGACTCCCGCGCGCGCGCGAACCTGCTCGCGGATCCGCAGGGGGCCGGGGCCGAGCTGTGGCAACGCAGCCAGACCGACCCCGACGCCGCCGGGGTGGCCGACCGCATGGCCTGGCAGGGCCTGCCGGGCGCGCCGGACGAGGGCTCGCTGGAGCGCTTGCTGCCCCGCTTCGCCCGCCCGGACCTGCAGGCCGCGGCGGGGCGGCGGCTGGTGCTGCGGGCAGCGCATCGCGAGCGCGGACTCGACCTGCTGCGGCGGGCCTGGCAGGGAGGCGTGGGGGGAAGGAGCCTGGCCTGGACGCTGGTGGCAGGGCGCGCGCCGGAGCAGGCCGTCGCCGTGC
>CALCXL010000659.1 GCA_937907595.1 uncultured Pseudomonadota bacterium | reverse complement strand
TCTCCCGTAGCGTCGTCGTCGTCTCCCCCGGCGTCGTCGTCGTCCCCCGCATCGTCGTCGTCGTCGTCGGAGGAGTCGTCGTCGTCCCCGGTCGCGTCGTCGTCGTCGGCCACCAGGCAATCGGCGTCGGAGGCGTCCACGGCGCCGTCGCAGTCGTTGTCCGCGCCGTCGAAGCAGAGCTCCAGGGCGCCGGGCAGGCTGCTGGGATCGGCGTCGTCGCAGTCTCCCTCGCAGGTGGCCAGACCGTCGGCGTCGGCGTCGGCCTCGTCGGCGGGCACGGAGCCGTCGCAGTCCTGGTCGACGCCGTCGCAGACCTCGGTCGCCCCGGGGTGCAGGGTGGGGTCGCCGTCGTCGCAGTCGCCGTCGCAGGTGCGGTAGCCGTCCGCGTCCTGGTCGAAGCCCTCGTCGGGCAGGCCGCTGCAGTTGTTGTCGATGCCGTCGCAGACCTCGGGCTGGGCGGGGTTCACAGCCGGGTCGGCGTCGTCGCAGTCGGCGCCGCAGGTGGAGAAGCCGTCGGCGTCCAGGTCGAAGCCCTCGTCCGACTGGCCGTCGCAGTCGTTGTCCGCGGCGTCGCAGACCTCCGTGGCCCCGGGGTACGCCGACGGGTTGTTGTCGTCGCAGTCGCCGTCGCAGGTGCGGTAGCCGTCCCCGTCGACGTCGAAGCCCTCGTCCACGGTGCCGTCGCAGTCCTGGTCGATGCCGTCGCAGGCCTCCGTGGCGCCGGGGTAGATGGAGGCGTCGCCGTCGTCGCAGTCCTGGGTGTCGTCCCAACCGTCGCCGTCGGCGTCGGTGGCGCCGCCGGTGGTCTCGCATGCGTCGGCGGAGGTGGGGGAGGAGGACGCGTCGTAGTCGTCGTAGGTGGTGACGCGGTACCAGTAGGTGTTGGCCGGCTGGACCGACGTGTCCGTCCAGTTGTTGCTGCCCCAGACGTAGCTGGTGCGCACGGTCGTCCAGGGGCCGCTGGCGCTGGGGCCGCGCTCCACGACGGTGTAGTTCCAGTCCTGGATCTGGCCGCTGGTGAGGCCCGACCAGTAGACGTAACACTCGTCGTCGGTGTTCGGGTAGTTCGGGTAGGCGTTGATGCTGCTGTAGGGGGGCGGGGCGGCGTTGCTGATGGAGATGTAGTTGTTGAGGGAGGGCTGGTAGGTGCTCAGGCCGTTGGCGCCCAGGTAGCGGGTGCCCGAGGGCAGGCGGATGCCGGTGGGGCCGGACTCCGTGGCCAGGCCCAGGGTGTCGCCGAAGGTCACCGTGAAGTCGTACTCGTACTGGTAGCCGTTCCACTCGCTCAGCCCGGTCATGGTGACGCAGATGCCCTCCCCGGGGTCCAGCTCCTGCCAGGAGCCCGGGCCCTACACGCTGCGGTCCCCCGAGTTGGTGGTGCAGTCGGCGTGCACGTCGAAGTCGGAGCCGGCGAAGGTCCCCGCCCCGTCGTTGCGCACGCAGACGTTCAGCGTGGCGGCCTGGACGACGCTGGGGAGGAGGAGGAGGAGGAGCGGCAGGAGCGATCGCATGACCGCAGCTTGCCCCATGCACCGCGCGGGCACGAGGTCGGGTGCGGTCAGACGTGAACGACCACCCGCCCCGCCAGCCAGCCTACGTGCTGCCGACGCCCGTCGACGTAGACGCGGCCCAGGGCGGGGGCCTCGGGAAAGCGGACCTCCCCGTTGCGGTCGGTCACCGCGGGGCCGGCCACGCCGCGATCGTCCGGATCGAAGCCCAAGGAGACCTCCCGATGCGGCAGGGCGCGGCCGGTGACGCGCGAGAAGACCTTCACAGAGAGCATGCTCTTCGCCTTTCGTGAGGTCGTCGGGGACCCCTGCTTGCCTGGCCCCGCCAGCGCCCCGGCCGGGCTGGAGCGCGCGGTGCCGGATCCCCGCGGCCCCTCCAGGGCCTGCCTCCGCCCTGTCCGCGGGGATCCGGTCGCGTCGTTCACCAGGACGGTAGGCCGGCGGGGCTCGGGCCAGAATTCCGTAATCGGACGTAACGGCCGACGGCACGGGCGCGCACCTGCGGGACCTTCTTGTGCGGCGGCGGGGGGCGCGAGGGCCTACCTTGCCGGGGTGCGTGCCCTCCTCCTGCTTCTCTGCACCGGCCTGCTGGCCTGCGCGGACCCCTGCGAGCCCGTGTCCACCGACGCGCGGCTGACCTGGGTGCAGCTGGCCCTGGACGGCTCCATCGGCGAAGCGGCCCTGATCGTGGGTCCGACCGGGCGCACGGCGCTCATCGACGCCGGCAACGACAGCCACGCCGACGCCGTGCTCGCCGCGGTGCAGCGCTGGACGGGCGGCCACCGCGTCGACGTCCTCGTCGCGACCCACTTCCACGCCGACCACATCGGCGGCCTGTCCGCCCTGGCCCCGGACCTGGAGGTGGGCGCGCTGATCAGCCGGGGGCTGGTGGATCTGCAGGACGCCAACGCCTCGGAGCTGGAGGGCCTGGGCGCCCTGGTGGAGGCGGGCACCGAGCACCGGCCCCTCTGCGACGAGGCCGGCTGCCCGGGCCTGGACGAGCCGGTGGATCTGGGCGGCCCGACCATCCACTGGCTGGCCGCCAACGCCCGCGACCGCCAGGGGCCCCTGGTGGAGGGCGAGCTGGAGGAGAACGCCCGCAGCGTGGTCGGCGTCCTGCGCTGGGGGGACTTCGACCTGCTGTTCGGGGGGGACCTGACCGGGGGAGGCAAGGGCACGCCGGACGTGGAGACGCCGCTGGCCGCGCGGGCCCCGGCGTCCCTGTGGCCCGTGGACGGGGTGGAGGTCCTGCAGGCGAACCACCACGGGATCCGCTCCAGCACCAACGACGCCTGGCTCGACCGGGCCTTCGCGGGCGGCGGGGATCGGCAGTGGCTGGTGGGCGCGGGCCCGGGCTACGCGGCGGCCCCGCACCAGGATCTGCTGGACGCGGTGGCGCCCCGCTTGGGGGGCGGTCGGATCTGGGCTTCGGGAACAGGCTCCCTGGCCGGCACCCACGAACGCCTGACCGAGGCGGAAGGCGACGTCGCCATCATCATCGAGGCGAACGGCGCCTACGTTGTGCGCGCAGGGCAGGACGGCACCTGCGGCGAGCAGGCGTTCTCCTCGTCGCGCGACGGGGGCTGAGCAGGTCGAGGAGACCGGGGACCTCCTTGCCCGACGGCCGAGGCTGGGGCAGGCTCCACTCCAGTCTCCTGGAGGTTCCCCCTGGCCCGCCATCTGGTCCTGCGCTGCGAAAACCTCGTCAAGCTGCTGAGCGGCGACGGGGGGGTGTTCGGCCGGCCCTTCGGCAAGGACGGCGACGAGCCGGGCCTGGTCCCCATCGACGACCCGCGCATCAGCCGCCGCCACGCCGAGTGGCGCCGCTCGCCCGCCGGCATCGACGTGCGCGACCTGGGCAGCCGCAACGGCACCTTTGTGGAGGCGGGGCGGGTCATCGAACGCTGGGTCCCGCTCGCCGTCGGCCAGTGGCTGAGGTTCGCCGACGGGGAGCCCTGGACGTTGCTGGACCGCATCCCCGCCACGGAGATCAAGGGCGGCGGCACCACCCTGGACATCAAGGCGCCCGTGCAGAAGGGCCCCTGGATCTCCGTGCTGCGCAGCGACGACAACCTGATCACGGTGACGATCAGCGCCGACAGCAAGGCCGTCTACCTGGGCAGCCGGCAGGCCGAGCTCATCTACTTCCTGGCCGCCGAGTGGTTCGGGGCCGGCGACGACGAGACCCTGGACCCCTGGGTGCTGCGCGCGCAGTTGGTGGTGTCCATCTACGGTGACCTGAACTCCACGGCCTTCAACAAGCTGCTGCTGGACACCCGGCGCCGCATGGAGGCCCTGGGCTTCCCCGACTGCATCCACGCCCACGACGCCATGCTTCGGCTGGGGGAGGCCTGCATCGGCCGCATGGACTTCCGGGACGACTTCCGGCGCTGAGCCTCGCCGGGCGCGCTACCTGAAGCGGTCGATGGGGATCACCTGACCGCGCAGCCCGCGCCCCGTGCGGATGGAGTCCCAAGCCACCCGCAGCCGGCGATCGTCGGCGTGGTCGCGCATCAGCTGGGAGCGCTGCCAGGCCGGGCTGCCCGAGGGGGGCTCGAACACCGCGCGTTCGATGGATTCGTCGTCGATCAGCCGCCGGCTCAGCCCCGCGTCGCGAAGCTGCGTGAAGTACCCCTCGGGTCCGAGCTCGTGGTAGCGCAGGTCGATCTTCTTGAGGGCCGCGCCCTGCACCCGATCGCGTCCGGCGTCGATGAGCGCGCGCTTCGTCGGCCAGTCGAGCACCCCGCTGAGGGAGGTGGGGTCGGCCTCCAGCCCGTCCAGCACCTCCGCCCACAGGCCCAGCACCTGCTGCGCTTCCGGATGCACGAGGGTCGACTCGCCCACCCACCGACGGGCCCGCTGCAGGTACCAGCGCTGGAGCTCCAGCGCGCTCATGGGCCCGTGGGACGTGGGCACGCGACGGCGCAGGGTCGGGTCGGCGCAGATCGCGTGCAGGGCGGGCACGGGGCGGTGCAGCCGGGGGGCGTCGTCCAGATCGCCGGACTCGCAGAGGTCGAGCAGCAGGGGGAACACCCCCACCTTGAGGAACTCGGCGACGTCGGCCCGGTTGCCGCTGCTGAGGCCCAGCTGCAGGCGCTGGCGGGGGGCGGCCAGGGACAGCGGCGCCCACAGCCGGCCGAAGAAGGGCGACAGCAGGGGCTTGCAGAGGTTGCCGAAGTCGAAGATGGGCCGCTCCCCCGGCACCGCGGTCCAGCGCAGCACGCGGCGCACCGCCGGACCCTTCTCGCTCAGCCCGAAGACGTCGCCGTCCAGCGTTCCGGTGCCCACCACCACCGGGCGGCTGACCAGGAACGCCGTCAGCGTGCGGCGGGGCCGGCGGAACGCGAAGGCGCGCAGGGCCAGCAGCCAGGGGAGGATCAGGGGGGCGGAGACCGTCAACTCGGCCCACTCCAAGCCGGTGCCCAGGACCTTCCAGACCTTGCGCAGGGGGTCCGCCGGCTCTGCCCCGGGAGCCGGGAGGGAGGCCATGCTGGCGGCGAGGGCCAGCAGGATCAGCGCGGGGACCAGGGGGACCAGGACGACGATCAGGAGGACCCACAGGGCCACCGCCACCGCCCAGCTCACCACCAGGGCCCCGCCCAGGCAGATCCGCAGCGCGAGAAGATCGAGGCCCCGCGCCACGATCGCCTCGTAGTTCTCCTGGGCGCCGTAGATGTTGCCGTCGGCGTCCCGGCAGTTGCGCAGCAGCCCCACCCGCCCCGGGGTCCCGTCAGCGTCCATGCCGCGCTCGGCGCCGGGCAGAGCGCGCAGCAGCAGGCGCTCCTGGGCGCGCTGGTAGAGCAGGGTCTGGCCGGGTCCGCGGCACTCGGGCGTCGCGGCCTCGATCAGCCCGCCGTCGTGCGCCGACGCCACGGATTCGTAACAGACCGACCCGCCGTTGCCGTGGAAGAACTGCTCGCGCCCGTTCCGGCTGCCCTGGGCGATGTCCACGATCGAGCCGATCGACGACCTCAGCGCCAGGAAGATCCGGTGGTGATCAGGGCGCGGGCCCCCGGGGATGAGGGGCTCGAAGCGGAGGGCGTACTCGTTCTCCAGCCCCTGAAGGCGGTCGAGCACTCCGGCGGTCCGGCTACTCGCCGCCCCGGGGCACGATCGTCTCCCGCGCGTAGGCGTCCGGGCGCTTCTGCGCGTCTTCCAGGATGCGATCGACGGCCTCCGCGGGGGCGGGGGCCTCGCGCTTCTGCGGTTCGGGGCGACGTGCGGGCTCGGCCATGACGGACTCCAGGTGGGCTGCCTCCAGTGTACTGCGCCCGGGGCCCGGATCCACGGCGATCCGCGCCGAGCCCCTGCCTTTTCCTGGGCGATGGCCTGGGCCACCTTGGGATCGAGGGAGCGGGTCGACCGGGGCGGGCGAGGACCTTCGGGTCGGCGTGGAGCGGAACGTTGAGGCAAACTCGGACCATGCGCGCCGCCCTGCTGACCGCCCTGCTGCTGACCGCCTGCACCTCCCCCGCAGCCGACGACGACGACGACGCCAGCCCGGGCCCGACGCCGACCCCCGTTCCCGGCAGCATCGAGGCGCTGTGTGCGCCCATCGACGTCGACCTGCCGATCTTCGACGCGCACGTGCACACCCGCGGAGAGAGCACGGAGGAGGACGGGCTGGACTGGGCGAAGGCCCTGCTGCGGGACATGAACGCCCACGGAATCCAGCGCGCGGTGGTGCTGCCGCCGCCCTTTCGTGACGACCCCCTGGAGCAGGAGCAGGTGCTCGCGACCCAGAGCCGATGGGGGGAGCTCGCCCGGCGCTGCGACCGCGTGGATCCGATGGTGTCGGCCTTCGATCCCCGGGACCCGGACGCGGCGGCGGGGGTGATCGAGCAGCTCGACGGGGCGCCCTTCGCGGGCCTGGGGGCGCTGGAGTTCGACGACCTGTCCATCGATCCGGCCGGCGGCGCCATGCCCGCCCTCTACGCCGCGGTGGCCGAGCGTGGGCTGACGGTGCAGTTCCACGCCCGCCACGCGGACCTGGCCCCCGAGCGGCAGGAGGCCCTGCTGGCGGTGATCCGGGACTGGCCAGAGATCCCGTTCGTGTGGTTCGGCTTCCTGGACCCGGGGCGCTGGGCCGACGCGCCGGACAACCTCTTCGCCGTGCGCCTGCCGAACGAGGCGATGTGCGGCAATTGCCCGGCGCCTTCGGAGTCGCCCCTGCGGCTGGTGCTGGGCTCCGACTCGCCCCCCGAGGGCTACGAGGCCCAGGTCCACCTGGACTGGGACACCCTGGGCGAGGCCGCTGAGTACGCCAGGGAGCGGCTGGAGGCGATGCCGGCGAGCGAGGCCGCCTGGCTGGAGGCCAACCACGAGGCGGCGTTCCCGCGGCGGGACTGATCCGCCCCGGAGGGGGGGCACGCGCCGGATCGACGCGCACCCCACCGATCAGTACACCCGGCGCCGCAGCCCCAGGCCGCCCAGGAGGAGGCCCAGGAAGGCCATCGTCGTGGCGGAGGCGCTGGCTTCGGCCTCGCAGCCACAGCCCTGGGGGGAGCCGTCGTAGTCGAAGCCGTCGCCGCCGGGGCACTCGTTGGCTTCGCCCTCGTCGTCGCCGCAGTCGTCGTGCTCGGGGTCGTCCCCCCCGCCGTCCGCGCCGTCCGCGCCGTCGTCGCCGCCGGCCCAGTCGTAGGGGCTGTCGTCCTCGCCGTCCTCGATGCCGTCGTCGTCGGAGTCGGGGTCGTAGCAGTCGGCGTGCCCGTCCTGATCCGCGTCGCCGTCGCCCTCGTCGGCATCCAGCAGGCCGTCGCCGTCGCTGTCGGTGTCGGTGCGGTTGGGCTCGCCGTCGCCGTCGACGTCGTCGTCGCCCTCGAAGGAGTCGAGCAGGCCGTCGTTGTCGGAGTCGAGGTCGATGCAGTTGTGCAGCCCGTCGCCGTCGGGGTCCTCGGCGCCCTCGGTGGCGTCGTCGATCCCGTCGTTGTCGCTGTCGGTGTCCAGGGCGTCGGGCAGCCCGTCGCCGTCGGTGTCGCCGCGCCCCTCGAAGGAGTCGAGGATCCCGTCGCCGTCGCTGTCCATGTCGTAGCAGTCGGGCTGGCCGTCGCCGTCGGTGTCGATGGGGCCCTCTTCGGCGTCGCTGGCGCCGTCGCCGTCGGAGTCCTCGTCCAGGTGGTTGGGCACGCCGTCGCCGTCCAGGTCCAGGTCGTCCTCCCAGGCGTTGCTGAGGCCGTCGCCGTCCATGTCGCCGTCGGGATCTCCGCAGTCGTCCAGCCAGTCCTCCTCCTCGTCGTCCCAGACGCAGCGGTCGTCGTCCCACCAGCCACCGCCTCCGCGGCCGTCCCCGGCCATGCCGTCGCAGGGGCCGACGTAGACGCGGCCCGGGCTGAGGTCGACGCACTCGCCGTGGTCGTTGACTTGGATGCCGCAGCCGGTGAGCAGCAGCGTGAGCAGGGGAATGGCGCCGAGGGCGCGAACGATGGACATGGGGATCTCCCGGTGAGTTGTGCCTGCCGATGGGGGGACCCGCGATCCGGGACCGACCCCTCACAAGCCCTGGTGCCGGAGGCCCCGCCGATGGATCACAACTTCTTGGCGCGGGATCCGGATCGGACCTACGAGCCTGGCCACCATCGCGCTCGGGGCACCCCGCCGACGGCTGCTACCTGAACGTCAACGGCCCCCGATCCGGGGTGGGTCGGGGGACGTCGGAGGAGGGTGCGGGAACGCGCGGAGCGGTCAGCCGTCGACGGATCCCCAGGTCCGGTAGCTCCAGGAGTAGCCGACCGAGTCGAAGTCCGAGCAGGTGGACGGGCCCAGGAGCTGCCAGCCGGTGTGGTGCATGAACTGGCCGTCGCCCATCCACTGGAAGCCGTCGGGCCAGATCTCGGAGTACTCGGCCGACCAGTCGGTGCTCAGCTCCACGCCCAGGGGCAGCGCGGCGGCCAGGCCGCAGCCGTCGACGTCGAACAGCGGCGTGGTGCAGGCGGTGTCCAGAGGCGCGACGGACAGCGAGTAGCCGATCTCTCCGATCGCCGGGACCGACGGACTGTTCACGCCCAGGACGACCGTGGAGTAGGACCAGTAGGACTGGATGGCGAGCACCCCGTTGGCGGTCCAGGCGCCCCAGGACGTGGCGGCCACCAGCACCCGACCGGCGCCCTGCACCTCGCTGAACATCAGGTCCATGTCCACGTTGTCGCCGAGGACCGCGACGGAGAGCAGGGGCCCGCTGTCCCCGTCCACGGTGAGCCGGGAGCCGTTCCAGGCCACGTCGCCCTCGAACCAGGTGCCGTCGATGTCGCCGGCCGAGGCGTCGAACCAGAGGCTGGTTTGCCCGGGCTCGGCGCAGAGGTCGTCGTCGTCGTCGTCGTCGTCCGCGATGTCGTCGTCGTCCCAGGGCGGGGGCGGCTCGATGGGGGTGTCGTCGTCGTCGTCGTCCATCGAGTCGTCGTCGTCCGCCGCGTCGTCGTCGT
>CALCXL010000658.1 GCA_937907595.1 uncultured Pseudomonadota bacterium | reverse complement strand
CCCTGGAGCCCGGCCACGCCCAGCACGTCGACGCCATGAGGGCCCGGGGGCACGACGTCGCCGTGGTCGACGGTTGGGAGCGCGCGGTCTTCGGCCGGGGCCAGATCATCCGACGGGAGGCCGACGGCTCCTGGACCGGTGGCAGCGATCCCCGGGCGGATGGGTGCGTGGGGGTGACGGAGGGCGGCGAACATCGGGGGTGAGGAAGGCGCCCGACCCAAGGAGGGCCTGATCGACACCGCCGCCGGGGACGACGAGGGGGCCAAGACCCGCGGGGGGCCGCGCGCCCGTCCCCCCCCCGGATTCGCCCCCCACATCCCCGGATCCACCCACGGCAGGCATGATCGACCCGCCGTGCCCCGATCCGCCCCACCCCCCATGCTCCTGTCCGCCTCCAGCCGCCACGGCGAGGCCGCGTTCCTGCGCGAGCGGCTGCAGATCTTCGGGCGCATCGGCGCCGGGCTCAGCGTCGTCTTCTACGTCGTGGTGGTGCTGCTGGGCGGGGCCGCGTGGTGGACCTCCCCCCAGGGCCTGGGGATCCTCATCGTCGCCGCGGCGCTGGCCAGCCTGGCCCGACTGGGGCCCAGCCGCACGAAGCCGAGCCTGCGCCGGCAGGAGGCGGTGGTGGTGCTGTTGGCCGCCGGGGGCTGCGCCATGCACGGCTGGATGGGGGAGAGCGCCGCGGCCACGCGCTTCGACGCGGTGCTGGCCCTGGGGCAGATCCTGGTCGTGCGCGCGGTGCTCATCCCCTCCTCCTGGCAGCGCAGCGCGGCGCTGGGAGGGGTCGCGGCCCTGCCGGTCGTGCTGCCCGCCCTGGCGACCGATCGCCTGACGCTGGGCCTGTTCCTGGGCTGGGGCCTGGTGGCCGTCGCCGTGAGCGCCCTGGTCTCCCGGGTGGTGCACGACCTGCGCCGCCGCATCGACGACGCAAAGCGGCTGGGACGCTACGTCCTGGAGGCGAAGATCGGCGAGGGCGGCATGGGCGAGGTCTACCGCGCCCGCCACGCCATGCTCCGTCGACCCACCGCCATCAAGCTGCTGCGCCCCGAGCAGGCCGGCGAGGAGGCCATCGCCCGCTTCGAGCAGGAGGTGCAGCGCACCGCCCAATTGACCCACCCCAACACCGTCGCCGTCTACGACTACGGCCGCACCGCCGACGGCGTCTTCTACTACGCGATGGAGCTGCTGCCCGGCCTGGACCTCCGCCACCTGGTGCAGGGCTGGGGGCCGATGGATCCCGCCCGCATCGCCCACGTCCTGGTGCAGGTGTGCGGATCGCTGCAGGAGGCGCACGACGCCGGGCTCGTCCACCGGGACATCAAGGCCGCCAACGTCCTGCTGACCCGCCGTGGCGGACGAGCCGACGTGGCCAAGGTGCTGGACTTCGGCCTGGTACACGCGGTCGGCGAGGCCTCGGACCTGTCCTTCGGCGGCGTCGTGGGCACCCCCGCCTACCTGTCCCCCGAAGCGTTCAGCCGCCCGGAGGACGTGGACGCGCGCAGCGATCTGTACGCGTTGGGGGTGCTCGGCTGGTTCCTGATGGCCGGGCGCCTGCCCTTCGACGGCGAGACCCTGCCGGCCCTGTGCCACCAGCACCTGTTCGAGCCCCCGCCCCCGCTGCCCGCCGGCCTGCCCGCGGTGCTGGCCGAGGTCGTATTGCAGTGCCTGAGAAAGGAGCCCGCCGACCGCCCGGCCCGCGCGTCGGACATCGCCGCCCGTGTCGCCCCCCTCGCCGCCGACTGGAGCGACGCCGACGCCGAGGCCTGGTGGGCCGACGTGCCCCGGCCCGCCGCGGATCAGCCCTTCGACAACAGCGAGACCCTGGAGGTCGCGCCACCGACCTGATCGCGCGACGTCGCCCCGGCGCTCAGGCCCCCCGAACGATCAGAGGCGGGCGCAGTAGCGGCCCAACCGCCACATGTAGGAGGCCAGGTTCGCCCTCAGCATCGGCTTCGCCAGGGGCAAGAAGGAGGCCCAGGATGCCGCGGGCTCGAAGGCGACCGTCCAGGTCAGGCGGCAGCCGCCCTCCATGGGCTGCACGACGTAGTGCTCGCCGAAGCGCAGGAACACGTCCTGGGTGGTGCCGTAGAAGACGAAGGCCATCTCCTCCCCCCGCTCCCACCGCACGAAGTCCTCGTACACCTCCATGCCGCCCCAGAAGTACACCGTGCGGGTGGTGCCGACGCCGAAGGGCTTGGGGGACGTCCACACCACGCGGCCGATGCCGTGGGCCCAGCGCGGCCAGGAGGTGGGGTCCTCGAAGACGTCGAAGAGCTGGTCGGGGGTGACCGGCAGGTTCTTCTGGAAGCTCAGCAGCACCGGCGCCGTGGAGAACAGGCCGAAGTCGCTGTCCTTGCAGGGAAAGTAGGGCTTGTCCGGGTTGTGCGGCTTGTCGACGGGGGGGGGCGCGGACTCGGCCATGGGGCCTCCATGAAGGGGCTTCACGTTACACGGTCCCGACATGCGACGTGCCCCCCGGGCCCGCCTGGGCGAGGGGGGGATGAGACGCTCGGTGGGCGCGCCGCCAGGCCGCCGGCGTGACGCCGTACGCCTTCTTGAACTGCCGGATGAAGTGCGTCTTGTCGGTCCACCCCACGTGTTCGGCGATGGCATCGAGGGAGTCGTCGGTGTGGCTCAGGCGCGCGGCGGCCTCGGCGACCCGTCCGGCGCGGATCCACTCCCCCACCGAGTAGCCCGTCTGGGCCTTCACGACGTTGGCGACGTGGGCGGGGGTTCGGTGCACGGCCTTGGCCACGTCCCGGAGCGAGATCGGCTCCAAGCACCGGCGCTGGACGACCTCCAGGGCATCGGCGACGATCGAGCTCCCAGGCGAGGGGGTCGGTCCCGTCGGCATCGAACGTCGCGCTTCGCCGAGCAGGAGGAGCACGAGGCTGCGGACCAGCTCGGGTGTCTCCGCGCTGCCTCGGGCCTGCTCGTCGCGGAGGTCTCGGTAGAGTGACTCGACGCGCGGGCGGCGCGACGGCTCAACCGTCAGGACGGGCATCGCACCGCGGCGCACCCGCGCGAAGGGGCTCATCAGCGGCTGGCTCTCGTCCAGACGCAGGCACGTCGCGCAGAACCCGACCAGCCAGTACTCCATGTCCCGCCCGGCCAGCAGGCGGTGGGGGACTCCCGCGGGCACGACGGTGAAGGTCCCGGGTCCGGCGGCGACCGGCCCGCCGTGCTCCATGCGAAGGCCGCCCTCGACCAGGTAGGTGAGGCCATGTTCGGTGTGCGTCACCTCCTCGCCGGGTTCGAATCGCTCGATCCGGCCGTGAAGGACGAGCACATCACCGCCGTGCACGGGGGTCGGTTCGTGAGCCACGGGGAACTGTACTCCGAATCCCAAGATCGGCCGATCGAAGCCCAAGGCCCGCCCTCCCGCTCCGGTCCCGTGCCCCCTAGGGTCTGGACATGCACGATCACCTCCCCGACGACTTCGACTGGAACGACATCTACAGCGGCGAGGAGAGCGACTTCATGCCGCCGGACCCGCTGGTGCTGGAGCTCGCTACCCAACTCCCCCCCGGACACGTCCTCGACGTGGGCTGTGGTGCGGGCGGGTTGCTCGCTTCCCTCGCCGACGCGGGCTGGGTCGCTCACGGCGTGGATGTGGCCCCCAAGGCGATCGAGGCGGCCAGGAAGGTGCTCGGCCGACGCGGGATCCGGGCTGAACTGGAGGCGGCCAACGCCGCCACGTGGACTCCTCCGCGGACCTACGAACTGGTCACCAACTCCTTCGCCTTGCCGATCACCCGGGCCGAGCAGGTCGAGGTCTACCGCATGATCCGCGAGGCCGTCGCGCCCGGCGGCACCGTGATCCTCAAGGACTTCGACACCGGAATGGCCGGGATCGGGGCGTTCGGAGGGGTGGACCTGGTGGACGTGGAGCATCTGCGCAGCGCCTTCGAGGGCTTCGAGGTGCTCCGGGCGGAGGTGGTGCCGACGGCGGTGCACGACCACGGCCAGGGGTCCTACGGCGACGCGACCTGGACGGCGGCGTTGTTCGTCGCGCGACGCCCAGCGGCGGCCGACGTCAGGGAGTGAGGACCGTGCGGCCCCAGGTCCCCCCCGCCAGCAGGGCGCGCTGGGCGGCGTCGGCCTGGGCCAGGGGGAGCTCCTGCTGCACGATGCTGGCGAAGGGCGCCCGCGCGTGCTCGGCCAGCAAGGCCGCCATGTCCGTGCGGGTGGCGCCTCCCGGACCCAGGATGCGCAGGCCCATGGTGATGATCAGGCCCAGGTTCAGCTGGGCGCGCTCGTCGGTGACGTTGCCCACCACGCTGATCCGGCCGCCCACCCGCAGGGAGCGCAGCGCCGCGTTGAACGTGGGGGCGCCGACCGTGTCCAGGGCCAGGTCCACGTCCGGCGCCTCCTTGTGGAAGCGGTTGTCCGGGGAGACCAGCACGTCGGTCGCGCCCAGCGCCAGCAGCCGCTCCTCGTGCCCTGGGCTGCGCACCACGGCGACCACCCGTTTGGCGAGGCGCGCGGCGATCTGCACCGCGGCCATGCCCACCCCGCCGTTGGCCCCGGTGATCAGCACCCGCTCACCCTCCTGCAGCCCGCCGACCGTCACCAGCGAGCGCCAGGCCGTGCCGAAGGTGCAGTGCAGGACCGCCGCGAGCCCGTCCGGCAGCTGCATGGGAACCGCATAAAATGCGCTCTGCGGGGCGACGACCCAGGCCGCGTAGGTCCCGTCGGCGGTGAGGCCGAAGACGTGGGCGGCGAGCATGCAGGTGGAGGTCTCCCCCCGCAGGCAGGCCCCGCAGCGCCCGCAGGCGTCCCGGTGCATGGACGCCACGCGGTCGCCCACCGCCCAATCGGCGACCCCCTCCCCCACCGCGTCCACGATCCCAGCGCCCTCGTGCCCCGGCACGACCGGAGGCGACAGGAAGGGGATGCGCCCGGCGCGGTCGATGAGGTCGCGGTGGCAGACCCCCGCCGCTTGCAGCTGCACGCGCACCTGTCCGGGCTCGGGCTCGGGGGCGTCGGCGTGGGTGGGGACCAGGTCGTGGTCCCAGCCGGGGGTCTGCAGCTCGATGCGGTTCATGGTGTCTCCGTCGGCGATGGCGGCCGTTCAGCCGATTGCGACGAGCCGGATCATCGGCCCGGCCGGGTTGGTGTCTTCGCGCAGATCCACCACGCCGTCGATGGAGGCCACGATCTCCCCCTCGAAGTCGATGAGGGCCTGGGAGACCTGCCAGACATGGTCGCCGTCGGCCTTCACCGTCGTCTTGTCGGCGTAGCGCGCCTCCCCGTCGAATCGGATCCGACCGATCTCCGCCAGGATCGGCGCCAGCGCGGCGTCGAAGGCGGCGGGCGTCCAGTCCTCGTCCTCCGCTACGCAGGCCACCGCGTCCTCGAACTCACCCCAGCTCAGCGTCTTGAGCAGCTGGTGGAACTCGGCGCGGATGCGCGCGGTGAAGGCGCGCTTGTTGCGGGAGATGTCGATGGGCACCGGCGCGTCGGCCACCTCCACCAGATCGGGCTCCTCCAGCAGCTTCTCCCACTCGGTGAGCAGGGAGCTGTCTGCGTTGGCGATGGTGGCGCGCAGCCAGGCCATCAGGTCCACCAGGCCGTCGGTCTGCGCCGCCTCCGGGATCGTGCGGGCCAGCACCTTGTAGGTCTGGTTGAGGTAGCGCAGCAGCACCCCCTCCACCGCCTCCAGCTTGAGCTCGCGCACGTACTCGAAGAAGGTGGAGTACATCTCCGCCATGTCCCGGGCGATGCCCTTGGGGCGCACGTGCTCCGCTCCCATCCAGGGCCGCTCGTCCAGCCAGGCGTTGATGCGATCGTAGAGCCAGTCGGCGTCGGGCTTGGGGTAGTCGACGTCCTCCAGCGCGGCCATGCGCTCCTCGTAGTCCATGCCCTCCTGCTTCATCTCCGCCACGCGATCGCCGCGCTCGCGGTGCCGCTGGGCCGAGAGGATCTGGCGGGGGTTGTCCTGGATCGACTCCACCAGGCTCAACACGCGCAGGGGGTAGTCGTCGGCCTCGGCGTCCAGGTGGCCCAGGGCGTCGAGCACGAAGAGGGAGAGGCTGTGAAAGACGCTGAAGTCGTCCTGCAGGTCCGGCGACAGCCAGAAGGGGGTGTCCGGCAGCGCGTCGGCGTCCTGGGCGTGCACCACGTCGGCGTCCACCAGCGCGCGCAGCATCTGCAACGCCTTCTCCTGGGCGTTGACCTTGTCCGTGGGCCCGCCGTGGCTCCGGTCGATGAGCTCCAGCATGGCCTCCCAGCCCGCGTTGGCGTCGTCGGGGTCCCGCTGCATGAGGTTGAGGAGCATGCCGTGGTCCACCTCGAAGACGGGGGACAGGGGCTCGGGCGTGCCCTCCTGCAGCCCGCCGAAGGTCTCCTCGGTGTAGGCGACGTATCCCTTGGGCGGCTGCTCGCGGCGGAACTTCTTCTTCGCCATCTGGCCTGACGCGACCTTGGCCTCGCGCTTGGCGTTCTCCACGACGTGGGCCGGCGCCTGGCAGACGACGTAGCCGGTGGTGTCGAAGCCCCGTCGGCCCGCCCGCCCGGCGATCTGCTTGAAGTCGCGCACGGTCAGCAGCGCCGACTTCACGCCGTCGTACTTGTAGAGCCGCGTGAACAGCACCGAGCGGATGGGCACGTTGACGCCGACGCCCAGGGTGTCCGTGCCGGAGATGACGGCCAGGACCCCGCGCTGGGCCAGGCGCTCCACCAGCAGGCGGTACTTCGGCAGCAGCCCCGCGTGGTGCACGCCGACGCCGTGCTCCAGGTAGCGGCGCAGCTTCTTGCCGTAGGGGCTGTCGAAGCGGAAGCCGCGCAGCTCGTCGCGCAGCGCCTTGCGCTTGTCCTTGTCCAGCAGCTCGTTGCTGGTGAGGCTCTGGGCCCACTCGGTCGCTTCCCGCTGGCTGAAGTTGACCAGGTAGATGGGCGCCTTCTCCTGGCCCACCAGGGTCTCGATGCTGTGCAGCAGCGGGTGGTCGGACCAGGTGAACTCCAGGGGCACGGGGCGCTGATCGCTGCTGACGACCACGGTGCTCTGGCCGGTCAAGTCCTCCAGGGCGGCGACGATCGCGTCGGTGTCCCCCAAGGTGGCGCTCATCAGCAGGAACTGGGCGCGCTCCAGGCACAGCAGGGGGATCTGCCAGGCGGTGCCGCGGTCCCGGTCCGAGTAGTAGTGGAACTCGTCCATCACCACCGACTGCACGGGGGTGGCCGCGCCGTGGTGCAGGGCCTGGTTGGCGAGGATCTCCGCGGTGCAGCAGATGATGGGGGCGTCGGCGTTGATGGCGCCGTCCCCGGTCATCATGCCGACGTTCTCTGCGCCGAAGGTTCCGCAGAGGCTGAAGAACTTCTCGCTGACGAGCGCCTTGATCGGCGACGTGTAGACGCTGCGCTCCCCCCGCGCCAGGGAGCGGAAGTGCAGGGCGATCGCCACCAGGGACTTGCCCGATCCGGTCGGCGTGTTGAGCACCACATTCGCGCCGTCGAAGAGCTCCAGCATGGCCTCCTCCTGCGCTTCGTAGAGCTCCATGCCCAGCTCGTCGGTCCAGGCCATGAAGGCTTCGAGCAGGGAGTCGGCGTCGGCGTTTGCGGGAACCTGGATCACAGGGCCTCCAGGTACATCCAGCGGCCGTCCAGCAGACGGAAGGCGCTGCGTTCTACAAAGGGGGCCATGCGGCCGCGTTGGCGCAGCTGCGCCTCGAAGGTCACCGTCGCGTCGCCGCCCTGCTCGCCGGTCTCCAGCACCCGCAAGCGCACGAAGTCGGTCTCGGTGCAGAAGCGGGACAGATCCGCAGCCCAGGCCGCGCGATCGGGCCGCCAGATGGCGCCGGTGGGGTGCTGCGTGTCCATGACGTAGTCCACCAGGCCCAGGGCGTAGGCGGCGAAGCGGCTGCGCATCAGGCGTTCGGCCGAGGGGGCTGGTGCGCCGCGGTGCAGGGGGCCGCAGCAGCGCTTGTACTTGTCGCCGCTGGAGCAGGGGCAGGGGGCGTTGGGGCGCACGGCGGCACCTTAGTGCAACGAGGGCGCGGCCGGCGGAGCGACGCGTGGGCGGGGGCCCCGACGACGGTACAGGGAGGGCAGGAGGCTGGGTGCGCGACGGGACGGGCGCGGAGCGGGGGAGTTCTCAGGGCTCGGGCACCACGGTCTGCAAGACGATCTGCCCGTCGGAGCCCAGATCCGATCCCCAGCAGTGCGCCGCGCCGTCGCGGTCGACGCCGCAGCAGTGCGCGCTCCCGCAGGAGATCTGGGCGAAGGCCGCGTCGGGCGGCTCGGTCTGCCCCTCCCCGCCGTTGCCCCAGCAGGTGGCGGTGCCCGCGCCGTCGAGAGCGCAGCAGTGCCCCTTGCCGCAGGCGACGCGATCGAACGCGCCCGACGGCGGCGGGGCGAGGGTGGTGACCAGGCCCCAGCAGCCCAAACCGCCGTCGGCGTCCAGCGCGCAGCCGCTCGCCTCGCCCAGGGAGAAGTCGCTCCAGGCGCCCGCCGGGGCCTCGGTCTCGCCGATCTGGTCCTCGCCCCAACAGCTGAGCTCGCCCTCGGTGGACAGGCCGCAGGTAGCGAACTTGGCGCCGTCGAGTCGCGCCCAGGCTCCCTCGGGCACGTCCAGCTGCCCCCCGTCCTCGCGGCCCCAGCAGGTGGCCTGCTCCCCGCTCGCGTCCAGCGCGCAGTTGTGGTGCGAGCCCACCGCCAGTTGCGCGAACTCCCCCTCGGGCGGGTCGGACTGTCCGAAGTCACTGACACCGTCGACGCCCCAGCAGGCCAGCGTGCCGTCGGCGGCAAGCGCGCAGGTGTGGGACCAGCCGGCGCCCACCCAGCGAAAGCTGCCCTCCGGGGGCTGCGCCTGCCCGAACTCGTCCCAGCCCCAACAGCGCAGGGCGCCCAGCCCATCGATCCCGCAGCTGTGGAAGTCCCCGGCGGCGACCATCAGCCAGGTGCCCTCTCCGCCCGGGGGGGTGCTGTCGTC
>CALCXL010000657.1 GCA_937907595.1 uncultured Pseudomonadota bacterium | reverse complement strand
AGAAGTCGATCGTCGTCGACATGAAGCAGCCCGAGGGGCTGGCGATCGTGCTCGACCTGGTGGAGCGCAGCGACGTGCTGCTGGAGCAGTTCCGCCCCGGCGTGCTCGACCGCCTGGGCCTCACCGAGGCCGCCCTGAAGGCGCGCCGCCCGGACCTGATCACCTGCTCCATCACCGGCTACGGCCAGACCGGCCCCCGCGCCCAGGAAGCCGGCCACGACATGAACTACCAGGCCCTCAGCGGCCTGCTGTGGATGTCCGGCCTCGCGGGCGGCCGGCCGCCGAACCCCCCCATCCCCCACGCCGACCTCGCGGGCTCCATGCACGCCGTGGTATCGATCCTGGCGGCGCTGCTCAAGCGGGAGCGCACCGGCGAAGGCAGCCGCGTCGACGTGTCCATGACCGAGTCCATCGGGGCGATGGCGGCGCCCTTCCTGGCGGGCTGGAGCGTCGGCCGCGAGCAGGCGGCCCCCCGGGGCGGGGACATGCTCACCGGCGCCATGGCGCAGTACCGCACCTACCGCTGCTCGGACGACGAGTACCTGGCCGTCGGCGCCCTGGAGCCGAAGTTCTTCGCGCGCTTCGCGGCCGCCGTGGGCCACCCCGAGTGGGCGCAGGTGCCGCCGTACCCCGGGCCGCACCAGGGGGCCTTGATCGCCTCGGTGGAGGCCGTGCTCGCCACCGAGCCCCGCGACCACTGGGCCGATCTCCTGGCGGGCGTGGACTGCTGCGTGACCCCGGTGCTTCACCCCGCTGAGGCCATGCAGCAGCCGGTCTTCGCCGAGCGGGGCCGGCTGGGGGTGTCTGGCGCGTCGGCCTGGGTGGAGACGCCCGTGGGCCCCAACACCGACGGGGAGACGCCGCACGCGGGCGCGCACACCCGGGAGGTCCTGCTGGGCCTGGGCATCGACGCCGAGCGAATCGACGCGTTGGTGGCCCGCAAGGTGGTGGAGACGGCCTGATCGCGGCCCGGCGCTCCGTCGGGGCTCAGGACCGGGGGCTCAGGACGAGGACGAGGCCCCGTCGCCGAACTCTTCCTTCAGGAAGCTGCCGAGCACGCCCACGGTGTAGTCCCAGGCCGACCAGACGGTGATCAACACCGCCGTCAAGCAGAGCCAGAAGGCGATCTGCGGCATGGGCAGGGCGAAGCCGAGAAAGCGATCGCTCAGCTCCCAGTGATCGAAGATGAACAGGATCACCAGCGCGATCTGGCAGGTGGCCTGGCCGATCGCCTTGACCTTCCCGCTGATCCGCGCCGCCAGGACGATGTTCTGCAGCCCGCTGAAGACGCGCAGGTAGGCCACCAGGATGTCCCGGGCGAAGAAGATCGCCATCATCCACAGCGGCATCCAGCCCGACGCGAGGAAGCCCAGAAACACGAACATCCGAAAGATGCTGTCGCTCAGCGGATCCAGCAGCTTGCCGATGGCGGAGACCTCCCCGGTGCGCCGCGCCACGATGCCGTCCATGACGTCCGTGACCTCCGCTGCCACCAGGCCGAGCAGGCACAGGCCCAGGAGGCCGGGACGGATCTCCCCGCCCGCAGTGGCCGCCTGATGCGCCCAAAGGGTCAGGGGCGCCATCACGATCCGACTCGCGGTGATCGCGTTCGGCGTGGTGCGTAGACGGAAACGCCGGGGCGCCGCCGTGGGCTGGGGCTCCTCGCTCACCCGGGTCCTCCTCACCGCGATTCAGCGTGTCGAACGCGTGCTCGGTTATAGCAGCGGTGGGCGAGTTTGCCGCTGTCGAGGCTCCGAGCGGCCGGGCCGTGGGGGGTGGCGGTTGCGGCACCCGGTCGAAGCGGGGAGAATGTGCGTCCCTCGCGGCACGCGGCCCTGAGGAATGCGAGGCCCGACCAGCACATGACCGGCAAGATCGTCGAAATTCCCCTCCTGGCCATCCGGAACACCGTGATCTTCCCGGTGCTCGCCTTCCCCATCAACGTGGGGCGGGAGAAGTCTCTCAAGGCGGTGGACAAGGCCATGGAGAGCGATCGCCTCATGGGCATCGTGGCCCAGACCGATGCAAAGATCGAAGACCCGGCGACCGGCGAGCTGCACATGGTCGGCACCGCGGTGAAGATCCTGAAGTCGGTCAAGATGCCCGGCAACAAGCTCAACGTGATCATCCAGGGCCTCTCCCGGATCCGGATCATCGAGTACGTGCACACCGAGCCCTTCCTCAAGGCCCGCGTGGAGATGATCGACGAGCAGGAGATCAAGGGCGTGGAGGTCAACGCCCAGCTGATGAACCTGCGCGAGCAGGCCCAGCGGATCATCGAGCTGTCGCCCCACATCCCCAGTGAGGCCAGCTTCCTGGTCAAGTCCATCGACAACCCGGCGATCCTGAGCGACATCGTCGCCAGCAACCTGTCGGTGTCCGTCGAAGAGAAGCAGGAGCTGCTGGAGACCATGGACGTGCGCGAGCGCATGGACAAGGTCATCGCACTCCTCAACAAGGAGATCCAGGTCCTCGAGCTGTCGAACAAGATCCAGTCCGAGGTCAAGGGGGAGATGGACAAGGCCCAGCGGGAGTACTTCCTGCGCGAGCAGATGAAGGCCATCCAAAAGGAGC
>CALCXL010000656.1 GCA_937907595.1 uncultured Pseudomonadota bacterium | reverse complement strand
AAATTGAGGGGTTGTTGCGCCCGCAGTCGGCTTTAGTATCAATACGATACGAACACCAACGGAGGCTCCTGATGCCCAGAAACATCCACTTGCTCGTCATCGATCCCCAGAACGACTTCTGCGACCCCGGCGGGTCCCTCGCGGTGCCCGGCGCGGATCGGGACATGGACCGCCTGGCCCGCATGGTCCACCGCCTCAAGGACAAGCTGGCCGACATCCACATCACCCTGGACAGCCACCGCAAGGTGGACATCGCCCACCCCATCTGGTTCGTCGACAGCCGGGGCCGGCACCCCCAGCCCTTCACGGCGATCCGCGCCGAGGACATGACCAACGGCTGCTGGACCACCACGGTGCCGGCCTTCCGCGATCGCACCCTGGACTACCTGCGCGCGCTGGAGACCGGCGGGCGCTACCCCCACGTCATCTGGCCGTACCACTGCCTCATCGGCTCGGACGGCCACGCGGTCTGGCCGGCGCTCTTCGACGCCGTCGCCGAGTGGGAGGAGCGCTTCGCGACCCCGAACATCGTCACCAAGGGCAGCAACCCCTTCACCGAGCACTTCAGCGCGGTGCGGGCGGAGGTGCCGGACCCCGCGGACCCCACCACCCAGCTCAACACCGGCCTCGTCGCCGCCCTGGAAGACGCGGACGTCGTGCTGCTGGCCGGCGAGGCGCGGTCGCACTGCCTGGCCAACACGGTGCGGGACATCGTCGACGCCCTGGCCGACCCCGCGACCATCCAGAAGCTGGTGCTGCTGACCGACGCCACCTCCGACGTCCCCGGCTTCGAGGGCCTGGGCGACGCCTTCCTGCGCGACCTGGTGAAGCGCGGGCTCAAGACCACCACCACCGACCGCTTCCTCGCAGCGGCCTGAAGGGATCCCACCATGCCGATCTTCAACAAGTCGAACCCGCTCAACGGCCACGGCCTGGCCGCCTCCAACTACGGCTTCTCCGCCATCCGCATCGAGGACCTGGGCGCCGCCGAGTACACCCTCGTCACCCTGGTGGCCGACGTCTCCCCCAGCACCCGGGGCTTCCGCAAGGCCATGGAGGCCTGCCTGGGGGAGGTCCTGCAGGCCTGCGGAGCCTCGCCCCGGCGGCACAACCTGCTGGTGCGGCTGGTGGCCTTCGCCAGCGATCTGTCGGAGATCCACGGCTTCCGGCCCCTGGCCGACTGCCGCGCCGAGCAGTACCGGGGCGTGCTGAAGTCCCTGCGCGGCACCACCGCGCTCTTCGACGCCACCACCAACGCCGTGGAGGCGACGTCTGCCTACGGCGGCAAGCTGCTGGCGGGGGGGTACGACGTCAACGGCATCGTGATCGTCCTGACCGACGGCATGGACAACGACTCCACCGGCACGATGGCGGAGTGCAAGCGGGTCTTCGACGAGGCCCTGAGCACGGAGAAGCTGGAGTCCCTGGTCACGATCCTGGTGGGCGTCAACGCGAAGGACTGCGCGGCCTACCTGCAGGACTTCAGCCGGAGCGTGGGGTTCACCCAGTTCGTGGACGTGGGGGACGCCGATGCCGCCAGCCTCACGCGCCTGGCGGCCTTCATGAGCCGGTCGATCTCCTCGCAGTCGGTGTCCCTGGGCACCGGCGGCCCCTCGCGCCTGCTGACCTTCTGAGCCGTGAAGCTCTACCTGCCCGGGGGCGCGGCGGTGACGCTGGGCCGCAGCGACTTCGTGGCCTCGGGCGGGCAGGGCAGCGTCTACGCCCGGGGGGACCGCGCCTACAAGGTCTACGCCGACCCGACGGCCGCCGTTCCCCCGGGCAAGCTGCAGGACCTGGCCGTCCTGGCCCACCCGGACATCCTGCGCCCCCTGGAGCCGCTGCTCGATCGCCAGGGGGCGCAGGTCGGCCACACCCTGCGCTTCGTGCCCGACACCGAGGTCCTCTGCACGCTCTTCGCGCGCGCCTTTCGTGATCAGCAGGGCATCACCCCCGCCATCGCCCTGGCCCTCTGCGATCGGCTGCGCACGCTGGTCGACGCCGCCCACGCCGCCTCCTGCCTGGTCGTCGACCTCAACGAGATGAACTTCCTGGTCTCCCGCCGCTGGAAGCGCGTCTTCGCCATCGACGTCGACGGCTGGCAGACCCCCCGCTTCCCCGCCACCGCCCTGATGGACTCGGTGCGCGATCGCCACGGCCCCCCCGGGCGCTTCGATCGCGGCACCGACTGGTTCGCTTTCGCCGTCACCGCGTTCCAGCTCCTGCGGGGCGTGCATCCCTACAAGGGGTTGCACCCCGACGTGCAGGGGCTGGACGCGCGCATGACCGCGAACCTGTCGGTCCTGGACCCCAGCGTCACGGCGCCCCCGGTCATCCAACCCGTCGACGTCGTGCCCCCCGCCCTGCAGCGCTGGTTTCACGAGGTCCTGCAGGAAGGCGCCCGCAGCGCCCCGCCGACCGCGACGGGGAGCCTGCCCTCCCGGCCCCCCGCCCCGCGCCCCGCCGCGTCCACGCCCCATCTGGAGGTCCGGACCCTGGCGACCTTCGACGCAACCGTGCGGCTCTGGGTCGCCCACCGGGGGCGGGTGGTGGCGATCGCCGGGGACCGGGTCTTCGTGGACGGTCGGCCGCAGCCGCTCCCCCACCCCACGGCCACCGTCGGTTTCTCCCCCCGCGGCAACCGCCCGGTGCTCGCCTGGGTGGAGGGAGGCCGGCTGCGGCTCTTCGACCTGCTCGACCGCCGCCCGATTCCCTGCGACCTCGCCGCCTCGCGGGTGGTCTCCTCGCGCGCGCGGCTTCAGATCCTCTCAGGCACGCAGGTCCTGGAGATGGGCTTCGTGGAGGGCGCGAGCCTCCTGCCGGCCCCCCGCCCCCTGGTCCAGGTGCTGCCCCGAGCCACCTCCCTGCACCCCGGCTGCGCTCTGCAGGACCTGCTCGGCGCCCGTTGGCTCTCCGCCTTCGCCGGCCCCGGCCTCGCCCACCAGGTGCGTCTGCCCGCCTTCGATCGGGCCCGCGTGCTGCACGCCCGTTGCGACCGGGGCGTCCTCGTCGTCGTCGCCGCCGGCCCCTCGGGCCCCCGCCGCCACGTGCTCCGCTTCGCCGCCGATCACCGCACCTGGGACCTGCGCAGCGCCGACGCCGGACCGGGCACCGCCGAGGTCGTCGTCCTGGACTCCGGGGTGGCGCTGTCCGTGGACGAACAGGGGCGCCTGGAGCTGTTCTCCGCCCGGCCGGGGGACCCGCGCCTGCAGCTCATCGACCTGCCCGGCCTGGCCGACGGCATGCATCTCTGCGACGGCGGTGGCACCGTGGTGGCCGTGCGGGGACGGGAGGTGCTCCGCCTGGGGATGCGATGACGTCGAGCGAAGCCGGCTTCCTGAGCGCCTACCGGCAGGACGCCTGGCCGCGTCCCTCGGTGGCGGTGGACCTGGCGATCTTCACGGTGCGCGACGGCCGGCTGGAGGCCCTGCTGATCCGCCGCGCCGAGCACCCCTTCCAGGGCGAGTGGGCCCTGCCCGGCGGCTTCCTGCGGATCGGCGAGTCCCCCGGGGACCAGGGCGAGGACCTGGAGGAGGCGGCGCACCGGGAGCTGGCCTCGGAGACCGGCCTGGCCCCGCGCACCTGCTACCTGGAGCAGCTCTACACCTTCGGGCGGGCCGGCCGCGATCCGCGCATGCGGGTCATCAGCGTGGCCTGGTTCGCGCTGGTGCCCCCCGATCGTGCGGACGAGGTGCACGCGGGCGGCGACGCCGAGGAGGCGCGCTGGGTGGCCTGGCCGGAGCTGGGCCTGGAGGAGCGCTCCCTGGAGGACCTGCAGGCCGCGGCGACCGAGCGCAGCCCCGGGCAGCCCAACGGAACCGGTCTGGCCTTCGACCACGCCGTGATCCTCAAGGTCGCCGTCGAGCGGCTGCGCGGCAAGCTCAGCTACTCGCCCATCGCCCACCAGCTGGTCCCCCCCCAGTGGACCGCCGGGGAGCTGCGCGCCGTCTACGAGGCCATCGAGGGCCGGCCCCTGGAGCGCTCCAACTTCTACCGCCGGCTGCGGCGCCTGGAGGAGCTGGGGCACGCCGCCGAGGTGGGCATGCGGGGAGGCCGCGGTCGCCCCGCGCGTCTGTACTCCTTCGCCGGGCCCGGCTGATCGCAGCCCCGGTCGATCGGACGCGATCGCACCCCCAGAACGCCCTCGCGGCCTGGGGATGACCCCTGCAACGTTGCCGACCGATCCGGCCGCCGCGCCGGGCGCCCGAGGTGCTCCCATGACCGATCCCCGCTCGCTGCTCTCGCCCCTGCGCAACCTCCTGCTGGTGCTGGCGATGCTGTCCGCGGGCTGCCCGGAGACCTCCAACGACGACGACTCCGGCGCCGCCGACGACGACGACTCCACGGGCGACGACGACGACTCCATCGACGACGACGA
>CALCXL010000655.1 GCA_937907595.1 uncultured Pseudomonadota bacterium | reverse complement strand
TCAGGCGCACGCCCTTGGGGTTGCCGGTGGTGCCCGAGGTGTAGATGAAGCCGCAGAGATCCTCGGGATCGGGGTCCGCAGGCTCCGCCGGCGCGTCCTTGCCCGCCTGCAACAGCGCCGCGAAGCTGCCCTCACCGCTGCCGTCCAGGGTGACGATGTGCTGCAGGGAGTCGACGCGGTCGAACTCTTCTCGGCCCTTGTCGGCGATGGCCTGGTTCGCCACCACCAGGAGCCGGGCGCCGCTGTCGGCGACGATGAAGCCCCAGTCCGCGGCGTTCTGCTTCTCGTACATGGGCACGATGCACGCGCCGACGCCGTAGGTGGCGTAGGCCGTCACCGCCCATTCGACGCGGTTGTTGGCGATGATCGCCACCCGGTCCCCCGGCTCCACCCCCAGGGACTTCAACCCGCCCCGCGCCTGGTCCACCAGATCGCCGAACTCGCGGTACGTGATGTACGTCCAGGTGCCGTCGGGCTGCCGGTCTCCGAAGATCTCGTTGCCGGCGAAGCGTTCGACGCTCTGGCTGCACAGATCGACCAGGTTCTTGAACTGCGGGGTGCTGGACATGGGGCGCCTCCCTCCACGAAATGGCGTCGAACCCTACCAGGGGCCACCCGCCCCTTCCAGAGCATCCAAAGGCTCAGCATCGGCCGCGCCGCGGTGCGCTATTTTGCACGCATGCCCGCCATCGACGCCGACGTTCGCATCCAGCTGCTCACCTTCAAGGACGGGCTGCTGTCCCGCATGGCCCACGACCTGCGCATCGACGTGACCCGCTTCACCGTGGAGGAGGACGGCGACGCCATCGAGGCCCGCATCGACGCCACCTCGCTGCGCGTGGACACGGCCATGAAGCGGGGGCAGCCGCACGGCGCCCTCAGCAGCAGCGACAAGGCGAAGATCGAGGCCACGATCCGCGACGTGCTCTCCGCGGCGCAGCACCCGGAGATCGTGTTCCGGGCCGACGCCCCCCGCCGCGCCTCGGTGGCCGGGACCCTGCGTCTGGCGGGCCGGGAGCTGCCCGTGCGGCTGCAGTTCCGCGATCTGGTCAACGAGCGGGTGGCCGAGGTCCGCCTGGACCAGCGCGACTACGGCGTCACGCCCTACTCGGCCATGGGCGGCACGCTGAAGGTGAAGCCGGAGGTCGTCGTGCGGATCACCACCAATTGGGGGGCCCGCGAGGGCGAGCGCCGCATGCCCGTGAGCTCGAAGGCCTGAGCCCGGGGCCTCCCGCCGCCCTCAGCCGCCGCCGATCACCACCGGCATCCGCCGACGCCCCCAGGTGCCGGGGCGGTCCTCGAAGACGCCGGGGATCGTCTGCCCGCAGGCGCAGCGCGCCCCGTCCAGCCGCCAGGCGGTGAGCTCGTACCAGTCCCGCTCGATCACCGCCGCACCGCAGCCGGGGCAGAAGGTCGTGTCCCCCTCGGGATCGTGCACGTTGCCGGTGTAGGCGAACCACAGGCCGGCATCCAGCGCGATCTGGCGGGCTCGCTGCAGCGTGGTCAGGGGGGTCGCGGGGTTCGTCATGCGGTGATCGGGGTGGTAGCCGCTGAAGTGCAGGGGCACCTGGGGACCCAGCTCGTCGCGCACCCACCGACAGAGCGCTTGCAGCTCCGGCTCGCTGTCGTTCTCCCCCGGAATGAGGAGCGTGGTGATCTCCACCCACACCGACGTCTCGTGCACCAGGTACTTCAGCGTCTCCAGCACCGGGTCCAGCCGGGCGGCGCAGAGGGATCGGTAGAAGCCGTCGGTGAAGGCCTTGAGGTCGACGTTGGCCGCGTCCATGCCCGCGAAGAACTCGGCGCGCGCGCCCGGCGAGATGTAGCCCGCGGTCACCGCCACCGTCTTGAGATCGGCGGCGCGGCAGGCGGCGGCCACGTCCAGCGCGTACTCGGCGAAGATCACAGGATCGTTGTAGGTGAAGGCCACGCTGCGGCTGTGGGTGCTCCGGGCCGCCGCCACCAGGTCCGCGGGCGTGGCCCGGTCCATGAGCGCGTCCATGCTGCGCGCGCGGCTGACGTCGTGGTTCTGGCAGAAACGGCAGGCGAGGTTGCAGCCCGCGGTGCCGAACGACAGCACCGGGGTCCCCGGCAGGAAGTGGTTGAGGGGCTTCTTCTCGATGGGGTCCACGCAGAAGCCGCTGGAGCGCCCCCAGGTCGTCAGGGCCACGCCCTGCTCGGTCCCCACCCGCACGAAGCAGGCGCCGCGCTGGCCGGGGTGCATGGCGCAGGCCCGCGGGCACAGGTCGCAGACCACGCGGTCGCCGTCGCGGTGCCACCAGCGACCGGGGTGCAGGTCGGCGGGATCGAAGGGCTCGACGGCGCTCGTGGGCTCCTCCCTCACGGAGGCGGCGCCGACTTGCGCACCGCGAAGCGCTGCAGGGTCACGGGCTCGGCGGGGCCGATCCCCCCCTTGCGGCGGGCGATGGCGATCTGGGCCTGCACGGTGTCGACGCCGTCAATGTCCGGCAGCAGCAGCCCCCGACGGCCCCCGGCGCTGACGATCACGCCCCAGATCGCCGGATCCAGGGACTCGGGCCCCGCGATGGGCTCCGCCGGCTCCAGGATGGACACCTCCACCGCCAGATCGTCCAGCTCGTGCTCTTCCAGGGGCGGGAAGCGCGGATCCCGGAAGGCCGCGCCCTCGGCCGCCCAGGCGACGTTGCCGTTCAAATCAGCCTTCACGGGCTCGGTGGAGCCGATGCAGCCGCGCAGGGAGCCGCCGCGGGTGAGGGTTACGAAGGTGGCCGCCGCCTCCCCTCCCCCGGCCGGCGGGCTCCAGGGCCGGCCCTCCAGTGCGGCGCGAATGCCCAGGCGGGCCACGGCCCAGGGCGGCGGCTTTGGGTCGAAGAGGATGGCCTCGGTGTAGCCCACGCCCCAGGGGCCCTCGTAGGACAGGACCTCGGCGTGCAGGGGGCCGGGCACGGCGGCCATGGCCACGCGCACGCTGTCGACGACGTCCTCCGCCGCCAGCTCGCGGGGGGTGGCGGCGACGGCGTCGGACCAGCGATCGGCCCGCAGCCCGGCGACGAAGGCGTCGTCGAAGGCTTGGGCCCGGGGGTCGAATCCGGAGGGGGCGCCCGGCTTCAGGCGGTGGCTCATGTCCCCCGAAGCGATCACGGCGACGCGGCCCGGCAAGCCGGCCAGGGCGCGGCCCACCGCCTCCGAGTCGGGGTCGGGGCGACCGGGCAGGCCCAGGATCGCCGTAGGTCCCCGCCAGCCGGCGTCCCACAGGAAGGCCAGGGGCACCGTGGCGCCGTGGTCCAGGGTCCCGTGCACCGGCTCGGCTCCGACGGCCGCCGCCACGTCGGGCGCGTCGGGCAGATCGATCGTCACGGCGGGCGCGCCGAAGTCGGCCAGGTCGCCGCGGTGGCGCCCGGTCCACGCGCCCCAGGCCACCGGGTGCCGGGGCGTGTGGGGGGAGATCAACACCAGACAATCGGGGGCGCTGGCCACCGCGCGCGCCGCGACCTCCCGCATGGCACGGGTGGTGCGCAGGCACAGGGCGCCCCGGTCGCGGCCCACGGCGGGCACGACGATGGGGGCATGGCACATGAGGGCGGAGAAGCAGGTGGGCACGGCCCCACCTTGGCGCGGGCGGATCCCGGCCACAACGGCAAGCGTCAGGATCGGCGATTCTGCCCGTCGCGGAGGCGCCCCATCGGCGGCGGGGAGCTCAGTTGGAGCAGGTGCTGGACTGCAGCCCCAGGTCGTAGAGCCCGGCTTCGGCGTCGAAGAAGCTGGTGACCACCACGGTGACCCAGCCCTCGCTCAAGCCCGTGGCCAGCAGGTACGACGTGCTGTTGGTGCAGGCCCCGTCGTCGTCGTTCATGGCGACGAGGTTGGCGCAGCCGTCGGCGGGATCGAAGGCCCCGGGCAGGCCGTAGGGACCCTGGTACATGAGCACGATGCTGTTGAAGTCGGCCGCGTCGCAGAGATCCGCGCTCAGGTCGTGGGGGCCAGCGCCCAGCAGCAGGTAGTCGTAGGCCTCCCAGGACGCCGCGGTGGCGAGGGAGCTGAGGTTGCAGGCGGAGGGGTCGATGGGGCGGTTGAAGGTCGCGTCGCCCGCGTCCAGCTCGCTGGACTCCACGCCGTCGTCGCAGGCGCACTGATCGGTGACCACCGCCGTGTTGTCGTTGCAGTCGAACGCGCAGACCGGCACGCCGTCGTTGTCGCTGTCGTCCTCCAGGGAGTCCACCGCGGTGGTGATCCGGACCCCGAAGGACTGGCCGGCGTCCAGGGCCGACCCGGCGACGTGCGGGAAGCCGAAGCCGGCGTTGGCGGCGCTCTGGTAGCGGCCCTCGAACATCGCCCAGTCGGCGTCTGCGGTGCTGGCCCCGGTGGTGTAGAGCAGCGTGTTCTGCCACCAGGCGCCGAAGAAGTACTGCCGGCCCGCCTGCAGGTTGATGGACAGGGGCGCGGTGGCCGCCCAATCCCGGGTGGCGGCGGGGTTGAGTGGGGAGCTGATCACGAGCGTGAAGGGGTCGCTGGACGTGTCGCGCACCATCACCACGCCCAAGACGTTGGTGTTGGCGGGGTCGCCCACGTAGACCTCCAACAGCTCCAGGGTCTGGGCGCTGTCCGGGGTGTAGACGTTGCCGGTGAAGCCGCCGGTGCCCTGGTTGGTGACCGCGTCGACCGCGCCCGGGCCGGTGTCGTGCACCGCCGGCACGATGGGCCCTCCGAAGGCGGTCGTGGGGTCGCAGTCGTTGTCGAAGCCGTCGCAGGCCTCCACGTTGCCGGGGAAGCTGCCGCCGTCGGCGTCGTTGCAGTCCCCGTCGCACAGCGACACGCCGTCGGCGTCCAGGTCGGCCGTCTCCAGCTGATCGTCGTGGTCGTCGCAGTCCGAGCAGGCGGGGTCTCCGTCGTTGTCGGCGTCGTTCTCGTTCCCGGTGATGATCCGCAGGGCGTAGGGGTTGTCCACGGCCGCGTCCTGCAGCGTGGACGACGAGGGGTCGGTCACCGCGAGGCCGCTGTGGCGCTCCCAGCCCCCGTAGGCGGCCCAGTCGGGCTCGGACGGGCTGCTGGTGGGCAGGCGGTGGCTGTTGAGCGTGCCCGTGAAGTGGTAGCCCACGGCGATCTGCTGGCCGGCGACCACCTCGACGTCGAGGGCGAGGGACGGCGCCCAGTCGGCCGCGGGCAGCAAGAG
>CALCXL010000654.1 GCA_937907595.1 uncultured Pseudomonadota bacterium | reverse complement strand
GCGTCGGCCTGGGCCTGCTGTTCGGCCTGTCCCTCGCCTTCTCCCCCCATGCGCTGCTGGTGGCGCCGCTGGCCATCGCCCTGCTGTGGCGGCGTCCGGCGGCCGTCCTGGCCTGGGGGATGGCGGCGGCGGCGGCCTGGCTGCCCTGGTGGCTCCTGCGGGACCCGCGCGGCCCGGAGACCGCCGCCACCACCGTGCTCGCCCGGGGCCCGGCGGAGCTGCTCGCCATGTTGGGGCCCGACGACGTCGGCGAGCTGATGCGGAACGCGCCCTTCGCGCTGCACCCCGAATACGGGCTCCTGCGTGGGCCCTTCGCCTGCCTCCTCGTCCTGGGGCTCTGGGCGATGCTCGGCCTGGCCGTGCACGGGCTGCGCAGCCGTCGCCGGCGAGAGATCGCAGTGGCCGCCTGGGCCGTCCTGGCCGCCGCGCCCCTGCTGCTGGCCGGCGACCTGATGGGCTACCCGGCGGGGTTCCGCTACTACGTCAACGCCATGCCTCCCCTGGCCATCGCGGGGGCGCTGGTGCTGCCCCGGGGCGGCCGCGCGTTCGGCGCCGTGGGGTTGCTGGTCGGCCTCGGCGCCTTGGCGATGCCCGCCCACCGCGCCGCGGAGCTGGACCGCCCCGCGGCCGCCTTCTATGCGGGGCAGCACCGCATCAGCCTGCCCGCCCGCCGCCCGCTGCACACCCACTTCAGCTGGCTGTGGCCCACGCTGCGGCCCGAGGAGCGCGCACCCTTCGCCCAGGGCTACGGCCTGCACCTGGCGCGGGAGCACGGTCCCATGCTGCCCATGTTCCGCGACCTCTTCGCGCAGGGCCTTGGGGACGCCCGGGACCAGGAGTTGGCGGAAGCGGGCACCCGGGCCAGCACCTGGCTCGGCGCGGCGACCCTGGTGCCCCGGGGGGCCGCGCGGCGGGGGTTCCAAGCGGGCTTCGGCCTGGGCATCGGCGAGGACGGGCTCCTGGACGCCGACGAGATCGCCCTCATCCGGGCCGCCCCGCAGCCTGACGACGTCTGGTTCGGCGTGTTCGCGGCGGTGGCCGAGCGCGCCCACTGGAGCCCGGCGGCCGGCCGGCTGGAGATCGAAGGTGGCTGGTCGGCGTTGCAGGGGGTGGAGCCCGACCCGGACGCGGTACGGCGGGGCCTGGCCGAGTGCCTGGATGGGGCGATCGTGACCGCGGACGAGCTTCTACCTGCGGACGCCCCCGAGGCGCTGCGGCGGATCGTCGCCGACGGGGAGCTGCCCATGGCCACCCGCGCCTTCGGCCTACGGCACCCCCTCACCTACGCCGACGTGGGCCTGGGCGGGGCGAGCGCGCGGAGGCGGGCCAGGTAGCTGAGCCCCGACCGCCGGACGCGATCACTCGATCGCAGCCGCCAGGATCGATGCGCGCTCAGCGGCGTCGCCGGCGGCCAGGTAGCGCTGGCAGGCCTCCGCGGGCAGGTGCACCTGGTGGGCGATGATGGCCGCAGGGTCCGACGCCGCGTCCAGCTCGGCCTGGGACCAGCGCACGCGCTGCCGGGTGCGCTGCAGGGCGTCGACGAGGGACAGGCGGGACGCGCCCAGGGTCGCGCGGTTGGCCGGCGCCTCCTGGACCGCCTCGATCTGGGCGAGGCCGTCGGACATGGAGCGCACCCGGACCGCCGCGCGCGGGTGCAGGACCCCCAGCCAGGAACCGTCGGCCAGGGGCGCGAACTGCAGCACGCGCACCGCGGCGCCGTAGTCGGCGAGCTCCCCATCGGCGGTGGGCACCAGGCAGACCCAACCGTCGCCCTCCACCACCGTGCGGGCGGTGTTGATCGCCTCGGGCCGGATGGCGCGGGCCCACCGAGGCGGGCCGGGCAGGCGCACCGGGGTCTCCAGGGAGATCACGCGCATGGACGAGGGCAGGGGCAGCTCGGTGCGGTCGGGGATGTCCGAACGCCAGGGCAGACCCAGGGTCAGCGCGCCGCCGCGCTGCTCCAGCAAGGCGGGCCACTCCGAGCGGTGCTCGGCCAGGAAGCGAAAGCAGGCCATGGCGGGCAGGCCGACCCCGGAGTCGGCGTTGCCGTGCACCTGGACCGCGACCTCGCGGAGGGGGCTTACGTCGCCGTCGCGCAGGGGCTCGCCCCCCACCAGGTAGGCCACCCCTTCGGCCCAACCCCGGGAGCGCTCGCGCCCCACCCCGCGGCGGGTTGGCCCGGCGGGCGTGGCCAGGTGGTAGCCGCAGCTCGCCACCTCGGGGTGCTCGGTCAGCGCCAGCACCGCCTGGCCCGACGCCGCGGCCAGGTAGTCGGCCAGCTGGTCCAGCGGCCGCAACCACCAGCCGCTGCTGGCCACCGACACCGCGCTGCCCGTGCCGGCCACCGGCTTGCCGGTCACCAGGCCGCGCGGGTCCACCCCCGTCAGCAGCTGGTACACGGTGCGGTCCCAGGCGGGCCCGCCCTGCTCCGCCAACGCCGCGGAGACGTGGTCGGCGGTGATCGGGTGGGCGGTCAACAGGAGGCCGGTGGGGTTCGTCATGGGCAGCTTCCGGTTCGTGGGCGCCTGCGCGAGAGGGGCCCAGCCAGGGGAGTCAACGTCTACCCGAACCCCCCAGCGGTGCCAAGGGGGCGCGCCGGGTGGCCCCGCGAGTTCGGGTCGCCCTCAGGGGGACCGCCGGGTTCCGGGTCCCGACGGTGGGCCCGCGCCGGGCCTGCTAAGAACCCCGTGCGCGTTCACCCCGGTACCTTCCGCGGACGCCGCCCCGCCCCCGAGCCCTCGGATGTTTCATGCCCCGGATCCTCGCCCTCGTCCTCGCCCTCACCGCCCTGGCCGCCCCGGCCCAAGCCGCCGAAGAGTGTGCGACGCCGCGTCAGGCCGTCGTCACCTGGATCGAGCACCTGCAGGCCGACACCTGGGCGCCGGACAAGGCCGCGCAGTGCTTCGACTGGAGCGCCGGACCCGTCACCCGCGAGGCCCGGCGCCGCGCGGCGAAGGAGCTCCTGGCGGTGCTGGACGGCCAGGGCAAGCTGGTGGTCTACGCCAACATCCCCGCCGAGGCGGAGTACATCGACGAGGCCAGCGGCCTCTCCCGCTACACCCTCTTCCCCACCCTCCCCGAGGTCTTCCTGGAGCGCGCGGACACGGGCTGGCTGATCTCCAGCTCCACCGTCGCCGCCACCGACCAGCTGTTCCGCTCCATCTACCGCATCCCCCTGGACCGGCTGGCGCAGCGGCTGCCCGCCTGGTTCCGGGGTGAGATCTGGGGGGTGAACATCTGGCGCCTGCTGGGCACGGGGCTGCTGCTGCTGATCAGCCTGGTGGTGGGGCGGCTGGTCGAGCTCCTGCTGGTCAAGGGCTTCCGCAAGCTCCTGCAGCGCTGGGCCCAGGAGTGGGACCAGGTCATCGAGCACCGGGTGCTGCGCCGCGTCAACGGGCTGGTGGCCGCCGGCCTCTCCGGCGCGCTGCTGCCGAACCTGGGGCTCCCAGTGCGCCTCAACCAGGTGCTCTTCATCGGCCTGAAGGTGACGGCGTCGGTGGCCGCGGTGCTGATCGTCAACGGCCTGGCCGACCTGGCCTTCGACGCCTGGCGACGGCACGCCAGCCAGACCGCCACCAAGATGGACGATCAGCTCATCCCCCTGCTTCGCCGGGCCGCGCGGCTGATGGTCTACCTGCTCGGCGGCCTCTTCGTGCTCCAGAACCTGGACGTCAACGTGGGCTCCCTCCTGGCGGGCCTGGGCCTGGGCGGCCTGGCCTTCGCGTTGGCGGCGAAGGACACCCTGGCCAACTTCTTTGGCTCGCTGACGATCTTCGCCGACCGCCCCTTCCAGATCGGCGACTGGGTGGTGATCGGCTCCGTCGAGGGGACCGTGGAGGAGGTGGGCTTCCGCAGCACGCGGGTGCGGACCTTCTACGACTCGCTGGTGACGGTGCCCAACAGCAAGGTCGCCGACACGACGATCGACAACATGGGGCAGCGCCGCTACCGCCGCTTCAAGGCCACCGTGAGCCTGACCTACGACACGTCGACGGAGCAGATGCAGGCCTTCGTGGAGGGGATCCGCGCGTCGATTCTGGCCTCGCCCTACACCCGCAAGGACTCCTTCGAGGTCCACTTCCACACCATGGGCAGCTCCAGCCTGGACATCCTGGTCTACGCCTTCTTCAAGGTGAGCAGCTGGACGGACGAGCTGCGCGGGCGCCACGCCCTGCAGCTGGAGTGGATGCGCCTGGCCGAGGACCTCGGCGTGGCCTTCGCGTTCCCCACGCAGACGCTGCACATCGAGACGTTGGGCGACCAGCCACCCACCCCGCGTCCGACCGCGCCGAGCCCGCAGCAGTTGGGGGAGATCGTCGACGGCTACGGGCCCGGCGGCGCGCGCAGCCACCCCCTCGCCAGCCCCCTGGGCCGAGCGCCGGGCGATCCGATCTCCAGCGAGCGGGGCAACGGCGGGGAGTAGGCGAGCCGAGCCCGGACGGGGGGCCAGGGGAGCCCCTCAGCTCCGGTCAGTCCAGGGGCTTGCTCAAGGTGCTGGCGGAGCGAATGGGCTTCTTGGGCGCCGCGCTGCCAGGCGTCGAGCCCCCACCCAGGCGGGCGTACCAGCTGGCCGAGCCCGCGCCCTTGGAGGCCGAGCTCACCGCCGTCATGCGGGCGTGGCCCAGCTCGACCCCGTCGTGGGGGGCCAGCTCGGACAGCAGCGCCTCCACCGCCCCCTGCACCCGGTTGGCCTGGGCCGGGGTGTAGCGGATGGACAGGAGCTCCTCCTGCATGGGGGCGACCGGAGGTGCGGCGCTTGCGCCCAGCTCCGTCACCGCCTCGCCGCCGGGCGGCGCCAGCAGGCGCTGGATCTCCCCCCAGTCGGTGAGCCGCTCGTCGGGCCGCTTGATCAGCGCGCCGTTGATGAACTCCACCAGCCCCTCGGGCAATCCGGAGCGGATGCGGGTGATGTCCGGTGGCCGCTTCCGCACATGCATTTGCAGCAGCTCGCGGATGGTCTCGCTGTAGAAGGGCACCCGGCCCGTGACCATCTCGTAGGCCATGATGCCCAGGCTGTAGATGTCCGCGCGGCCGTCGACGGGCTTGCCCACCGCGGCCTCCGGCGCCAGGTAGCGGGGCGTGCCCTCCACCATCTTGGCGCGGGTCTGTTCGGGGTCCTTCTGGATGCGGCGCGCGATGCCGAAGTCCATCAGCTTGACCTGGCCGTCCTTGTCCACCGCGCAGTTCGCCGGCTTGACGTCGCGGTGCACGATGCCCTTGTTGTGGGCGTAGGCCAGGGCCACGCTCATCTGCCGCAGGATGTCCATGGCCTCTTCGGGGCCCAGGACCTTGCGGACCTTCAGCAGCTTGGCCAGGTCGGTGCCGGACACCTTCTCCATCACGATGAAGTAGGTGGCGTAGCAGGCCTCGGTGTCGAAGATCTGCACGATGTTCGGGTGCGTGAGCCCCGCGATCGTGCGCGCCTCCTGCAGGAAGCGGTCCTTGAAGGTGCTGTCGTAGACCAGGGCGTGGCTGAGCATCTTGATGGCCACGACGCGGTTCAGGGCCGGGTGCAGGCCCTGGTAGACCTTCGCCGTGGCGCCCTCGCCGATCTTGCCCAGCAGGCGGTACTTGCCCACCCACTCGATGCCGCCGCCCTCCTCCAGGCGCTTGCCGAGGATCTCCGTCAGGAAGCGGGCCAGGGGCGGGTGGTCGCGCAGGAGGGGCTGCAGCGTCTCCCGATCGATGACCAGGGTCTCCACCGCCCCCTCGGCGATGACGTCGGCGTTCCGGCGCTCGCCCGTCAGCAGCGCCATCTCCCCCACCAGGTCGCCGGGCCCCAGGTGCACCACCATCTTCGTGGCGCCGGTGCCCGCATCCACCAGGGGGATGCGCACCCGCCCCGTGCGGATCACGTGCATGTTGTCGCCGGCGTCGCCGCGCCGGATGATCACGTCGCCGTCCGCGTAGCTGCGCGCCTGGATCTGGTCGCCGATGCGCTCCAGGTCCTCACGCGCCACCTTGCGGAAGCCGTTGACGGTGGACAGAAAATCGATCACGGACATCGTGCTCAGGGTCCCCCGGGGACGGTCATCAAGTCAACAAGCGGCAGGGATTCGCGGCCAGCGGCCCTCGATCCGATCAGGGAGGGCAGACGGGGTTGAACGCCCCCGGCGTGCCCCGATCGCCCTGGCCGAAGGTGGGGGCGGTGGTGGCGCTGGCCAGGCACCAGTTGGCGGGATCCTGCTGATCCGCGCCGTCGGTGACCGCCCCGTCCAGCTGCGTGGACACCCCGGGCGACGTGGGGAAGGACGCGACCCAGTTCAGGCGCGCGATCTCCAGCCCGCTGGGGGACTGCAGCACGATCTCGTCCTCCGTGTTGGCAAGCTGGAAGTTCTGCCACTGCCAGTGGACCAGGAGGCCGCCGTTGGTCAGCGCGTTGGCGTTGATGCCCAGCACCTTGTGGCCGCCCGCCGGCACGATCAGGTCGAGGTTGGGCGAGATGACCGCCCAGTCGCTGTCGTCGTCCAGCAGGAACCAGCCGCGCAGGTTGATGTCCCATGCGGTCACGTTGCGCAGCTCGAACCACTCACCCTGGGCGTCGTCGACGCTCAAGGGGTCCATCATCACCTCGTTGATCAGCACGTCCCCGAAGGCGGGCGCGGAGGGGGTGGCGTCGTCGTCGTCGACCGCGTCGTCGTCGTCCGAGGTGTCGTCGTCGTCCGAGGTGTCGTCGTCGTCCACCGCGTCGTCGTCGTCCGAGGTGTCGTCGTCGTCCACCGCATCGTCGTCGTCCACCGCATCGTCGTCGTCCGAGGTGTCGTCGTCATCGACTGCGTCGTCGTCGTCGACCGCGTCGTCGTCGTCCGAGGTGTCGTCGTCGTCGGATGCGTCGTCGTCGTCCGAGGTGTCGTCGTCGTCGCCGAACAGGTCGTCGTCGTCGGAGACGGCCGAGTCGTCGTCGTCGTCGCCCTCCCCTCCCCCGCTGCGGCGCGTGGTGCAGGCGGGCAGGAGCAGGGCGAGGGCCAGGATCAGGTGCAGTCGCGGCATGGGGCGGGATTCTGCCACAGCACCCGCGGCGTCCCCCGGGCGATGCCGCGCACGTCGAACAGCCTGCACGCTCTCAGCTGCGCTGGCGGGCGCGGGCCGCCGCCGAATCGGGGGACCGGGCCGAGGCCAACGCCTCCTCCAGCTCCGCGGCGGCGCGCGCCTCCGAGCGAAGGGCCCCCACCTGGGCCTCCAGGTCCGCGCCGGTGGGATCGGGGCGGGCCACCAGGCTGAGCCGGACCGCCTTGAGCTGGTGCAGCATCGCCTCCACCCGCGCGCGCAAGCGAAGCTCCGCGGTTCGGGCCGCGCGCAGGGCGTCCAGCCGAGCCTCCACCGCGCGCCGCGACGAGCCAAGCGCCTCCGCCGTGACCGCGTCCAGGCCCAGGGCCTCCGCCTCCAGGCGAGCCACGTCGGCCGCCAGCGCCTCCTCGGACTCCCCATCCAGGGTGGCGAGCAGCCGGCGCCGGCGGGAGACCGCGCCCTCCACCCCCGTCCAGGCCTCCTGCAGCGGGGCGGCGGAGTCCGTGCCCTCCACCAGCTCCTGCACCCGGGCCCACTCCTGCACAAGCTGCCGCTCCAGGGGGTCGTGATCGGGCGACGGCGCGGACGGCGAGGGCTCCGGCGAGGCGATGGAGGCGGGTTGACCGGCCGGCGCGACCACCGCGGGGGCGGGCACGGCGGCGCCGGTGACGTGGAAGCCCATGGCCGCGCCCAGGGGCTTGCCGGTGGCGCGGAGGCGGGCGAGGGACGGCGCCACCCGGCTGAAGTGGGCGGCCACGCCGATGCCCCAGAAGGCGAACCAGAACTGGGGCCCCAACAGGGCCAGGACGCCGAAGAACGCGGCCACGTGGTAGACGAAGCCCCTCACGCGGTGGGCGTGAGCCACGACCTCCGCCTCCTCCGGGCCGACGCCGTGCACCTGCTGGTACACCGTGAGGGTGTGCAGGGGGCGGAAGGCGTCCTCCCCTTCCCCCACAGCCCGCACGAGCTCGTGCCCGTCCAGATCGTGCTCGCGGATCATGCGCCGAAGCTTGCGGTCCGTGAGCTCACGCACCACCTGCTCGTCGTCCACAAGCACCCACTGGGGCGGAGCCTTTGCCATCGATCAGTGCCCGGGCTGGAGGGGGTCGGGGAGGCGCTGCCGGCGGCTCACGCAGCGGCGCCGTCAGTCGATGCGGGCGTCGTTGACCTTGACGCGCACCGACTGCCCGCCCGACTGGGGCAGCAGGAACAGGACCTCGTCGCCCTCGTAGGAGGTCAGGACGGGCTGCCCGGCGAAGTCCTCGCCCACGCGGTAGCGAACCTCGGCGTGGAGCGTGGTGCCGTCCACGCCCACGAAGCCGTCGAGGGTCGACCGCTTGAAGCGCTGGTAGTGAGCCGCGCAGAAGCCGCGGGCGCGGATGGCCTTGCCGCAGTCGTCCACCTTGCAGACCGACGCAGCCGCGACGGGCGCGCTCTCCGCCGCCTTGGGGGCCTTGGCCTTCGCACGGGACGCGGCCTTCGCCTTGGGGGCCGCGCTCTCCGCCGCCTCCCGGGCGCGCTCGGCGTCGTCGGCCGCCTTCTCCGCGCTCTCCTTGAGCTGCGTGAGCGAGGTCGTCAGGTCGCCCAGCGTCTTCTCCAGGCGATCCAGCTTGTTCCGCAGGTCGCGCACCTCCGAGCGGGTTGGCAGGCCCTTCTGGTCCAGGACCTCGTAGATGATGTCCTCGACCGGGGTCTGAAGGACGGGCACCAACCGATCGGCCACACCACCGACCACAAAACCAAAGAGTCCGCTCACCGCTGCACCTCCTGCTGGAGCCCGCGCCGACCAGCGCGGAGCTCACGCTGCTACCGCATCTACTTCAAGGCCGCCTCAGCCGCAGTGGCGGCCTCACGCGTCCGGCTCACGAGCCCCCGCACCTCATGCAGGAGCTTCGTCACCTCCCGCGCGTTGTACTCGAGCATGTCCACCCGGTTGCGCAGGTCCCGAAAGTCCTGGCGCGTGGGTAGGCCCTTGTTCTCCACCACCTCATTGAAGACCGACTCGACGGGCTCACGCATGTGCGGGAGGGCGCCGTCGCTCATGGCGGAGAGTACGTAGTTGCTCAAGACACCCATAGAAGCTCCAGAATCAGACTCACGCACCGTAACCGTGAGCCCGGATCACGTCAACGGCAGATCCGCCTTAGATCCTTGTAACCACTGGACGATCATGATTCCATGCCCGACGTGATCCGAGCCCTCCCCTACCTGCTCACGCTCCTGGTGCTCACGGGCTGTTTCGGCTCCGACCCCGTGGCCACGCTGTCCCAGCGGCCGACGGGGGTGGAAGACGAGGTCCTGAGCTGGACGATCGATGCACAGGAGCCCGGTCCCCGGCACACGCTGCACCTGGGCGTGGACATCGACGAAGCGCAGCTGATGGGCTGGGCGTCGACGGGCCGGCCCTACGGTTCCCTGCTCTTCGCCACACTCACGGCCCCCGACGGCACGGAGCAGCACGCCAGCGTGCGCATGCCCGTGACCGAGGCCCGCCAGATCGGCGAGGACGTGGCCAACAACACGGTGCAGATCGCCTTCCTGGCCGCCGGCCAGATGCAGCCCACGGGCTTCCGGCGGGTCCCGGCGGAGCGGGCGTTCTCCTTCAAG
>CALCXL010000653.1 GCA_937907595.1 uncultured Pseudomonadota bacterium | reverse complement strand
GCGATGGGGAGGAGGCGCAGCAGGAAGAGGGAGGGCTCGAGGACGCGGCTGGCGGCCAGGAAGAGGAGGGAGACCACGGGGTAGCCGCCGTGGTGGATGTTCTCCGGGCCGGACAGCCACGCGCGCAGGCGGTCGATGAGGGACTCGCCGCCGGGCAGGCCGAAGAGGGCCAGGTCCATGTGCTTGAGCTCGCCGGCGTCCAGGTCGTGCAGCAGATCGGGCCAGGCCAGGGCGAGGGCCAGGCGCTGCAGCGGGATCAGCGCCAGCAGGCACAGGGCCAGGGCGCGGTGGTGGCGGTCGTGCACGGCGGCCCTAGTCCTCCACGAAGCGGAGGCGGGTGATGCCGGCGCGGCGGGCGGCGCGGTCGTGGTCCAGGGGCTCGACGTCGGCGGGGGTGCCCGGGGGGGTGACGCCGGCTTCCAGCATGGCCTGCAGCACGACGTCGGCCATGATCCGGTAGCCCTCGTGGTGCATGTGGCAGTAGTCCAGGAACAGCTCCTCCCCCGGGGCGCCGCTGTCGCAGAGGTTCGGGTCCCGGGCCGCGCGGTCCAGGTCCACCAGGGTGACGTGGTCCGCCTTGGCCGCCTCTTCGCGGATGATCGTGTTGAAGGAGGGGCGGCAGCGGTTGCGGGGCAGGAGCTCGATCGACTGCTCCAGGGAGGCGATGCCCTCCTCGTAGTGGCTCAGGCCCAGCAGGGCCAGGCCCCGGAGCTGCAGCTTCTCCACCACGTCGTCGCAGGTGGCCAGCCCGGTCAGCACGTCCTCGTACTCCCGGGCCTCCAGGTCCCGCCTCGCCCGGCGGATGCAGGGGATCTGCTCGGGCTCGGGCTCCTGGTCCAGGGTGATGCGCTGGTCCCCGTTGCGGCCGGCCCAGCGCAGGTTGATGGGCAGCGTGGCCAGCAGGAGCGGGACCCCGGCGTCGCCGGACCGCTGGACGATGGAGGCGATGTTGTCCCGAAAGGCCCGGGCCAGCTGCTGGCTGTCCGGGTCCTGGGGGGTGTAGTAGGCGCGCTCGGCGGCGTCGGGGGCCGGGCGCAGGTACTTCGCCAGCAGGCGGTAGCCACCCAATGCCCGCAGCTGCTCCCGGAGGACGTGGGGCGGCAGCGCGCCCTCGTTGTTGCAGGTGGCCACGAACCACGCGTCGGCGCCCAGGGGGGTGGCCTGCTCCACGATCCGCCGCACGCGGTGCGAGTTCTGTCCGCCCGCCGCCATGTTGACCACGTCGATGCCCACCGCCGGCCAGCGCCGCTCGAGCTCCTGTCGCAGCCACCAGGTCATGCCCCCGGGAAGCTCCGCGCCGTGGCCCTGGAAGACGTAGGGCGTGCCCATGGCGAAGGAGCCGCCGGTCCAGAAGAGGCGCCATCGCCCGGTGCGGTCCACGGGGAAGCGCTGCGGGACGCTGACGTCGACGGTGTAGTCGGTGCTGACGTACTGGGGCGGCGGGTCCTCTACGCGGAACAGGTCGTCCTCCAGGAACTGGACCTGCGCGTCGGGCACGTGGGTGTCGATGACGCCCTCGTGCTCCAGACCCTCCACGGCGGCGTTGATCGACCAGAACGCGCCGACGGTGACGAGCAGGGCGAAGACGGCGTTGCGGGCGCGGGAGGGGGTTCGATCGGCCATTCCGTTGCAGGTTAGCGATCGCCGCAGCGACCGGCCCAGCCGTCCACCAGGCCCGCCTCCGTCGAGGCGCGCACGATCTCCGCGGCCACGACCTCCACGCCCCGCGGGTTGAGGTGCACGTAGTCCACGAACAGGTCGTAGCCGGGCAGGTGGGGGCCGGCGGCGACGTGCAAGGCCCCGTGCGCGTCGGCCAGGACCCCGTGTTCGGCGACGGCGCGGCGGAGGGCGTCGACCACGCCGGGCGTCACCGCGGAGCCCAGGTGGTTGCGGCGGGACGTCTGCCAGATCGCGTCCTCGGCCCCGGCGAGGTCCCCGGCGGCCTCCCGGGCCAGGGCGAGCAGGTTCCAGGGGGCGGCGTGCCCGGGGGCGTCGAGGGTGAGCTGCTCGGCCTCGGCCAGACCGCGCTCGACGTCTCCGGTCAGCAGGGCGTCGCCGGCGCGCTGCAGGCGGGTGCCCAGGGCCTCGTCGCCGGGACGTCCCACGCGCAGGCCGTGGTGGTTGAAGGAGGGGATCGCCACCACCAGCGGGGTGCCCAGGCGCCGGAGGCCGCGGGCCAGGTCCCCAAACTCGCGGGCGGCGCGGGCGTCCACGGTGGCCTCGAAGGACGGGTTGTGCGTTCGGTAGTCGTGGTCCAGGCCGGTCTGGGCGGCTTCGATCTGCTCCGGGTCCAGGGCGACGGGCTGCCGTTCGTCCCCCAGGCGGTCGAACAGGAGCCCCCACAGCGCGAGGCGGCCAAGGGCCTCCCGGCGGCGGATGGAGCCCGCGTCCAGGTCCAGGTAGCGGTGGGCCTCCCGGGTGCCTGCGACTTCGTTGTGGCCGCCGTACAGCACCACGGCGTCGGCGCTCAACTCCTGCACGGCCGCCAGGGCGTAGGAGCGGAACGCGCTGGAGTCGGCGCCGTGGTAGCCCAGGTTGAGGACCTCGATGCAGGGCACCGCCGCCTGCCACTGCCTGGTCAGCTGGCCGGGCAGGGACTCGGGCCAGCTCAGCCCTGGGCCGGCCACCGACGACGCGCCCACCACCGCCACCCGGACCACCCCCGGGCGCTTGCGGGTGGAGAACGGCCGCCCGCGCTGGTCCCGCAGCCAGTGCTCGGGGCCGTTGTCGACGATGGAGGGCAAGTCCAGGGGCGGCCCCGGCCGCAGGGCCCCCCCGTCGCCGGCCCCCGCCAGGCGCAGCAGCCCTTCGGCGACCCCCAGCAGCCCCAGGCCGAAGGCGACGGCCAGCAGCGGGAAGCCCATGCGCCGCGTGCGGCGGGGGCCGGACAGCGCCAACGCCACCCCGAGCAGCAGCGCGTAGGCGAGGGCGGCCAGACGGAGGGGATCGGGGGGCGAGGTGCCGACGGGGGGCTGCAGCGGCTGCCCGGTGCCCGCGCCCTGGCCCTGCCCCCAGCCCCGCTCCAGCCCCTGGTTGAGCTCGTTCACCGCGCTGTCGGCCACGCTGTACTGGCGCAGCATCGACTCCACGGCGGTCTGCCAGTCCGCGTCGGGCGAGCGTCGCCAGCCGGTCAGCACCGCCTGGGATGCGCAGCGCGCCACCAGCCCCAGGCTGCCCAGGAGCCCGCCGCGGGTGCCCAGCGGGTCGAAGGGATCGGGCGGCGTGGTGGAGGGGTCGTCGATGCAGGCGAGCCAGAGCCGCCGGGCTTCGCCTTGCGCCGACGCGTCGAAGGGCGGGGCGGCCCGGTCCAGGCCCGCGGACCAGTCGACCAGGTACTTGTCGTGGGCGCGTTGGGGCCAATCGACGGCTGCATCGCCCGCGCGGATCCGCGCCACCAGATCGCGCTCGCCCAGCCGGCTCGCCAGCGCCTCGGTGCTGTAGGTGAGCGCGTCCTCCCGACGACCGCCCCGGTAGAACCAGGACGCGGCCCACAGGTCGATCAGCCAGGGCTCGGCCACCTCAGCAGGCCAGGACTCCGTCGCCTCCAGCATCGCCCCCACGAAGGTCGGGCCGTTCTCCTCGACGATGGATCGGGCCAGCTCGTCGCCGCAGACGCCGGGGGCCAGCGCGGCCACCCGGGCCACCAGGCCGTCCAGGGCCCCGGGGTCCAGCCAGCGCCCGCCGGCCTGAAGCTCCTCCCCGAGCGGGCAGGGGGAGAGCGGCGCTGCTGTGGGGTCGGCGGGTGCGGCGGCGGCGTCGGTCGGGGACCGGGTCGACGTCTTCGCTTCGACGGCTCCCCCCTGCGCCGAGCTGTTCGCCGGCAGGACCAGGAGCAGGGCCGCGAGGGGCCAGATCGTGCGGGAGGGAGAGAACGGCGGTGGTCGGCGGGAGGTCACGGGGGGCGCAGTATCGCCCGCCTGGGTCCTGGCGGCAGCCGCTGCGTGCAGGTCCCCGGGGTCCGCCCCCGCCGCCGGGTGTATCCGCCAGAGTACGGAAGCGATCCCATGGGGCGGGTGAGGGGGCCTGGGCACGCCTATCTCAAGGGTGTCGCCCCGACGCATCGACCCCGCCCAGGGGCACGACGTCGCCCCGTTCCCGCGCCTCCCGGAGAGAGTCCATGCACACGACCAGCACCCGCATCATCCTGCCCCCCCGCGTCCCCGGCGCCCCGCCCGAGCTCATGCAGACCCGCCGCGCCGGCCCCCTCACCGCGCTCGACATGCCGGTGGCGGAGGTCGACATCCTCTGGGAGGGCGCCCACCCCCTGCTGGAGGTGCTGGCCCTGCTCAGCGTGGTCTCGGTGGTCCCGGCGGCCTGGTTCGGCCTGATGGTGCTGATGGGGTGAGGGGGCGGCCCCACCTACCCCACGGAGAAGTACTTCGCCTGGGGGTGGTGCAGCGCCAGGGCTGAGACGCTGGCCTCGGGGTCCATCATGTGGCCATCGGTCAGCTCGATGCCGATCTCGTCCGGGCGCAGCAGCGTCCAGATGCCCTCCTGCAGGGCCAGATCAGGGCAGGCCGGGTAGCCCGGGGAGTAGCGCTTGCCGCGGTAGCGCGCCTTGAAGCGCTCGGTCATGGGCATGCCCGCGCCGTCGGGGAAGCCCCACTGGCCGCGCAGCCGGGAGTGCAGCCACTCGGCCGCCGACTCCGCCGTCTCCAGCGCCAGGGCCTGGGCCGCGTGGGACTTGAGGTAGGAGCCGGCCTCCTTGAGTTCTTCGGCCCAGCCGCGCACGCCCTTGCCCGCGCTCGTCACCAGCAGCGCCACGCTGTCCCGCCGACCGGAGGTCACGGAGCTGACGTAGTCGGGCAAAGAGAGCCCGCTGCCGCTCCGGGGGAGGGTCCAGGTGACGGTCGGCTCGGCGGCGCCGTGCCGGTAGAAGTGCAGGGCGTCGCCTTCGCCCTGGGCCTCGAAGAACTGCCACACCGCCTGCGCGACCATGCGGCCGGCGCGGGCCTCGGCCTTCACCTCCTCGAACACGTCGTGCAGCTTGCGCGCCGTCTCGTCGCCCTCGGCCACCGCCGCCGCGAAGTCGCCGCGGAAGCCCATGTGCTTGCCGTACAGCATCTTCGGGTTGATCCAGCCCCAGACCTCGTCCAGCTGCAGCTGCCGCATGACGTGGCGGGCGTAGTCGGGCGGCTCCGGCAGGTCGTCCAGGGGGTCGACCGTCTCCAGGGGGACGTTGGCCAGGGCCGCCCGCCCGCTCTTGGGCCGGTCGACGGCGTAGCGCTCCCCTTCCGCCGTGAGCTCCGCCAGCAGGTCGGGGCGCGCGGAGTCGTCGATCAGGCGGTTGGCCAGGCTGAGCCCGTCCATCGCGTCCTTCGCGTACAGCACGTTGCCGTCGTACGCGGCCGCGATGCGCTTGCGCGTGAAGGAGCGGGTCAGGGCCGCCCCGCCCACCATCAGGTCCGGGCAGACGCCAGCCTGGGTCAGCTCCTCGGCCGTCACGATCATCATCTGCGCCGACTTCACCAGCAGCCCGCTCAGCCCCAGGATGTCCGGCTTGTGCTCGCGCACGGCGGCGATGATCGCCTGCGGCGGCACCTTGATGCCCAGGTTGACGATGTCGTAGCCGTTGTTGCCCAGGATGATCTCGACCAGGTTCTTGCCGATGTCGTGCACGTCGCCCTTGACCGTCGCCAGCAGGACCTTGCCCTTGCTCGCGGCGGCGGCCTTGTCCATGTGCGGCTCCAGGTGCGACACGGCGGCCTTCATCGCCTCCGCCGACTGCAGCACCTCGGCCACGATCAGCTGGTTGTCGTTGAAGAGCCGGCCGACCTCGTCCATGCCGGTCATCAGGGGCCCGTTGATGATGTCCAGGGGCGCCACGCCGTCGGCCAGCTTGCGGTCCAGGTCCTGGTCCAGGCCCTCCTTGTTGCCCTCGACGATGTTGTTGGCCAGCCGCTCGTCGACCGTCAGCTTGCTCTTGTCGGGCTTGACCCGGCTCTCCGCGCCGCGGAAGTAGGAGACGAAGGCCGCCAGGTTGTCGTCGTTGGTCTCGAACAGGACGTCGTGGGCGAGCTTGCGCTCCTCGGGCGGGATGGAGGCGTAGCGCTCCAGCTTCTCCGTGTTGACGATGGCCATGTCCAGCCCGGCCTTGGTGCACTCGTACAGGAACACCGAGTTCATCACCTCGCGCCCCGCAGGCGGCAGGCCGAAGCTGACGTTGGAGATGCCCAGCACGGTCTTGGCCTCGGGGAAGTGCTGCTTGATCAGCCGCACGCCCTCCACCGTCTCCGTGGCCGAGCCCAGGTAGGCCTCGTCGCCGGTCGCACACGGGAACACCAGCGGGTCGAAGACCAGGTCCTCCACCGGCACGCCGTACTTCGTGGTGAGGAGCTCCACCGAGCGCTGCGCGATCTCCAGCTTGCGCTGCCGGGTGACGCCCATGCCCTGCTCGGGGTCCTCGTCGATGCAGCCCACCACGAACGCGGCGCCGAACTTGCGGGCCATGGGCACCACGGCCAG
>CALCXL010000652.1 GCA_937907595.1 uncultured Pseudomonadota bacterium | reverse complement strand
GGACTACGACCTGCAGGGCGCCGCGGTGCGCACCAGCCTGAACTTCTCCCTGGTCCGCGGCGCGTCCTGGACCCGCGTGATCGTGGGCGCGGTGCTGCTGGTGGGCCTGATCGCGCTGTCCGTCTGGACGAACTCGTCGCGGGAGACGCTGCCGGCGGCCTCCAGCTACAAGTCGGTGCCGGCGGTGGCGATCATCCGGCACCGGGACGAGATCGTGGTGCGGGTGCCGCCCACCTGGATGGGCCGACCCCAGGGCGAGCGGGAGGGCTCCCTGCGGTCGCTGTACGCCCACTTCGCCGAGGAGCTTGGCCCCGAGGCGGTGCCGGTGATCATCGTGAGCCTGAGCAACGAGCCCTACGGCGGCGTGGCCGGCGAGCGCGTCTGGTGGAACGCCGTCACTGAGGAGGAGCCCGCCGAGCCCGAGGGCACGCCGACCGCCGGCTGAGGCCCTGACCGTCCGTCAGGGCAGGAAGCGCCCCAGGGCGAACATGCCCGAGACCACCGGCCAGTTGAGCTGGTCGCCTTCGGTGCCGCCGATGATCACCCCGCCGCCGCCCTCCAGCGTCAGCCGGAAGCCGTCGGGGAACTCGAAGTCCACGCCGCCGTAGCCCACCGGACCGCCGTAGATGGCGACGGTGGGCGGGTCGAAGCGGTTGGGCTTGACGGTGCCGAAGAGCATCAGCGCGCCGCCGGCCAGGAAGGGCTGGATGGCCCCGGTGAGGAAGCGGTAGCGGAAGCCCGCCCCGAACTCGGGGAGGATGGTGCCGCCCTGCTCGAAGTCGGCCGCCGTCGCGCCGAAGCGGATGTCCAGGTTGAGGCCCTTGTAGAGCCGCACGTCGATGTTGATCAGCCCGCCGATGTAGTGGTGCTCGCGCTCCCAGCCGTCGGGGCAGCGGTCCGCGCCGTCGGCCTCGTCGGCGCCGCAGCGCATCACCAGCATGTAGCGGAAGCCGAAGGTCGCCGACGAGCGGTAGTCCGGGTCCCGCAGGAAGGTGCGCTGCTTCTTCTCCTCGGGGGTGAGCTCGCGGGGGGCGGCCAGGGCGCCGTCGGTCTCCACCTTCTCCGTGGTGGCGCGGATCTCGCCGCTCTCCAGCTTCTCCAGCCGCTTCCACAGCTGGAACTCGGGGGAGAAGGCGAAGACGGTCTCCGCCTTGCCCTGCGACGCGTTCACCGTCACCAGGTAGATGTCGTCGATGCGCTCCTCGGTGGCGCGGCGGGTCAGCTCGGCCGCCGCCAGCACCTTGAGCACGCCGTCGGGCCCCTCCAGCATCATCGACTCGGCGCCCCGGGCCGAGAAGAAGGTGAGCGTGGCGCCCTCGTCCAGCTTGCGCACCCAGGTGGACCACTTGCCGCGGTCGTCCACGGCCTGGATGACGTGCAGCCCCGGGTTCACCTGGAGCTCGAAGGCCTTGTCCAGGTCCAGCGCCTCGCCGTCCAGGCGGACCTCGACGTAGTTGGTGCCGCGCATGTCGCCGAACACCCGGCCCTTGGGCCGCGCCACCACGTCCTGCACCGCCGACAGGAAGGTGGACTGCGGCTCGGGGGGGTAGCTGCTGTCCCACTGCTTCTCCGGCGCGATGGACGCGGCCTGGCGGAACCACTCCTTGCTCAGCTCGCCCTGGCCTGCGTAGAAGGCGGCGATGCCGCCGTACATGTAGGTCTCCCAGAAGGAGTTGCGGTCCAGGAAGCCCGGCTGGCAGGGGATGCGGCGGTCGGCGCTCTGGAAGGCCTCCAGGCCCGCGACGAAGTCCAGGTTCTCCAGCTTGCCCTTGCCCAGCTTGTTGAGGGCGCCGATCTCGCTCTCGCCGTCGCCCGGCTCCACCAGGTCCGAGGGGGCCGCCGCACACGGGATGGCCACCGCGCTGCCGCCCAGCCGGAAGCGCGCCGCGCCCAGCCAGTCGGAGATGCGCAGGATGCGGCTGGGGAAGGGCTCCTCCCGGGCCAGGCGGTCCTCCAGGGCCTTGCGCGCGAGCTCGTCCTTGCCCACGGCGGCGCTGGGGCCCCACAGCAGCAGGGCGCGGTCCGTGTTGGCGCGGGGCTTGTCGGTGGCGGCGTCGTCGGCCGGGGCGTCCTGGGCCGTTGCCAACGAAGGCAGCAGCAGGGCGAGGAGCAGGGGAAGGATCCGGTGCATTACTTGGTCCAGCTCTTCTGTTCGAAGTCGTATCCGGCCAGCACGAACACCTTGTTGGGTTCGATCGTGATGGTCTTGGAGACGCGGGCTTGCTTCTCGAAGTTGCGTAGCTCGATGGTGTGCTTGCCGGCCGACAGCGCGATGCCGTCGAAGACCGGGGTGTTCTTGCCGCTGTCCTGCCCGTCCACGAAGACGCGCGCCCAGGGCTTGCAGTTCTTGACCTTCAGCGTGCCGCTGCCCAGCACCGCGATGGGCTCGGAGCCGGGGGTGGGCTTCGGCATCGGGGTGGTGGTGGGCGGCGGGAGGGGCTCCACGTCCAGGTCTGCG
>CALCXL010000651.1 GCA_937907595.1 uncultured Pseudomonadota bacterium | reverse complement strand
GCCACTGGTGGTGCAGGCGCGGCCGGGCGATCGCCTCCTGCGGCGGGAGCCCGGCGTCCACCACGCCGAGCAGGGTCTGCAGGGTGCTCGTGATGATGCGCGGCCCCCCCGCCCCACCCACCGCCAGGAGGAAGGCGCCGTCGGGCCCCACCACCACCGTGGGCGTCATCGAGGAGAGCGGCCGGCGACCGGGCCCCACGGCGTTGTTCTCCCCTTGCACCAGCCCGAAGGCGTTCGCCTCCCCCGGCCGCGCGGCGAAGTCGTCCATCTCGTCGTTGAGCACGATCCCCGTGTTGGGGTCCAGTTGGCCGCTGCCGAAGCTCAGGTTGACCGTGGTCGTCAGCGCCACCGCCATGCCGTCGCCGTCGACGACGCTCAGGTGGGACGTGCCGCTGTCGTCCGGCACCAGTCCGCCCAGCTCACCGGCTTCCCCGGCCAGGCCCGCCTCCCGCAGCGGCACCGGTCCGGTAGGCGGGCTGCGGGCCCAGAGGCGAGCGCCAACGCCCGGCGCGAGCATGCGATCCACCGGCACCGTGACGTGGTCGGGATCTCCGCCCCAGGCGGCGCGGTCAGCGAAGGCGTGGCTGAGGGCGACGGCGAGGGTCCGCCCCCAGGCCGGCTCGCCGAAGGGCAGGGCGGCGTGCTCGGCCGCCTCCAGCACGCCCAGGGTCTCCACCAGGGCCAGGCCGCCGGAGGAGGGCGGCCCCATGGAGTGCACGCTGTGGCCGCGGTAGATCCCGGTGACCACGGGGCGCTCGGCCACCGAGTAGTCGGCCAGCTCTGCGGCGGTCCAGGGCAGCCCCTGGCCAGCCAGGAACCCGACGAACGCGGTCGCGAGCGGGCCGCGGTAGAAGGCGTCGCCGCCGTGCAGTTGCAGGTACTCCAGGCTGCGGGCCAGGGCTGGGCGCCGCAGCCTCTCGCCCTCCTTCACCACGTCGCCTCCTGGGGCAAAGACGGCCTTCATTCCGGGGTCCGCCAGCACCAGATCGCGCTTCCACGCCAGCGCGGCCGCCAGATCGGGGCCCACCGGGAAGCCATCGGCGGCCAAGGTCCTCGCCGGCTCGACCACGTCGCGCCAGGGCAACCGGCCGGCGCGGCGATGCAGCTCGGCGAGGCCCGCGGGCTCCCCCGGCACCCCCGCCGCCCAGGGCCCGCGGGCGGAGTCCCGACCCTCGACCTGATAGACGTCGCGATCGAAGAAGCTCGGCGCGCGCTCCCGGAAGTCCAGGCTGATCACGTCGCCCGCGGGGCTGCGCAGGAGGGCGAAGCCGCCACCGCCCAGCCCGCTGCTCTGTGGGTTCACGACCCCCAGAACGAGGGCCACGGCCGCTGCAGCGTCCGCCGCCGATCCGCCCTGGCGCAGGATCGCCATGCCCGCCGCGCTGGCCAGGGGGTTGGCCGACGCCACCGCGCCGCCGGGCGTGAACTCGGGAGCGGGGGTGTCCGCGGGGCGCGCCAGGGCGGCCGGAGCGACGGGCTCCACGGCCGGGCTGGCGCAGCCCCAGAGCAGGAGCAACAGGGGCAGCCAGGAGAAGGAGGTACGCGCCATGGCGCCGAGGATACCCAGGGCGGCGGCGTTCGGCTCCGGCCCGGCCGCGGCTGGGTCCTGTCAGTCGTTCCGGGAGGCGATGATCACCCGCGAAGCGCGAAGGAGCTTGCCCTTGTACAGGTAGCCGGGGCGCTCTTCGAAGATGACCTCCTGGTCGGCCTGACCCGCCTGGGCCGGCACCATGCCCGCCGCCTCGTGCAGGGCGGCGTCGAACGCTCCGCCGACCGTGGCGATGGTCTCCACGCCGTAGCCGTCGAGCACCTGCGCGAACTGACCTCGCACCATGCTCAGCCCCTGCCGGAGGCTGCCGACGTCGGCGCCGGGCTTCACGCTGGCGATGGAGCGGTCGAAGTTGTCCAGCACGTCCAGGAAGCGGGACACGAGGTCCATGCGATCCCGGTCGATCACCTTCTCCTTGTCGCGCTGCAGGCGGTCCCGGGCGGCGTCCATCTCCGCCACCGCGGTCTTGTAGGCCGCGATGTACTCGCGCAGCTTCTCATCCCGGGCATCCAGGTCGCGCTGCAGGCTGGCGATGCGCGTCTGGTACCAGGTGATCTGGGGGTCGATGATCGGCGCCGGCTCGTCGGCCTCCTGGGCCTCTTCAGCGCCTTCGGCCGAGGGCTCCACGACCTCCGGGTCGACGGGGGGCTGGGGGTCCGAGGCGCCGGCTTCGGCGGCGGGGTGCAGGGCGGGTCGTCGCACGGGTCATCCTCCTGGGCCAGCCTCGCCGGCGATGCGATGCAGGGAATAACCACCGCCCCCCTGCTGTCAAGCGCGCAGCCCCCCTGCCTTGACAGGCCGCGGGCCCGACCGGAGGATCCGCGGGTGCAGAAGCGAGCCCTCGCCGTCGCCGTCCTCGTCCTGGTCGCCCTGGCGGTCCTGGTCTGGCGGCTGGAGCCTCCCGCCGATCCCGACGCCGGCGGCGCAGCCCAGGCGCCCCTGCTGCCGGGCCTGGATCTCGACGACATCGCCGCGTTCACGATCGGGCCCGATGGCAAGGGCCTGGCCCTCCGGCGGCGGGGGGATCGGTGGGTGGTGGAGCCGGGCGAGCGGCCGGCCGAGGTCGCGATCGCCCAGCTCGCCCTGCGCGCGCTCTCCCGCACCCGCTCGCAGCGTCTCCTCGACGGCGCGGTCCCCTCCCCCGACTTCGGGCTGGGCCCCGGCGCCCTCGAGGTCCTGGTGGAGCGCCGCGACGGCCGGCGGCATCAGCTCCAGCTGGGCGACCCCGTGGCCGAAGGGAGCGGCCGCTACGTCGCGGTGGACGGCGTGGTGCACGTGGCCGACAGCACCGCCCTGGGCGTCCTGGAGCGGGACCCCATGGACTACCGCGACAAGCGTGTCCTGGCCATCGACCGGGATGCTGTCGATGCCGTGGTGCTGCGACGGCCCGACGGCGGCGGAGCCCGCTTGCAGCGCGATGAGGGCGCCTGGCGCGTGGACGAGGGCCCCGGCTACCGCGCCGACGGCACCGCCGTGGACGACCTGCTGCGCGCCCTCGCCTCCCTCTCGGCCAGCGGCTGGTCCGATGGCCCCGAGCCGCAGGCCGAGCTGTGGTTGGACCTGGAGATCGGGGAGGCGCGGGTCACCCTGACCGTGGGGGCGGAGGACGAACGCGGGCTGCGACCGGCCTGGGCCAGCGGGACCGGGCTGCCTGGGGGTGTGGGCGGGGAGCTCGTCTCCCTGCGCGCGCCCTTCCTGGCGGCGCTGCCCGACGGC
>CALCXL010000650.1 GCA_937907595.1 uncultured Pseudomonadota bacterium | reverse complement strand
CCGCGAAGCGCTCCGGGTCCGAGGTGGCAGCGGGCCCGCCCACCACCAGCCGGACGCCGGCGGCCCTCGCCCGGGCGATGACCTCGTCCATCGACTCCGCCTGCACGCGCATCCCGCCCAGCAGCACCACGTCGCAGGCCGCCAGCGCTTCGTCGCTCAGCTCCTCGATGTTGAGGTCCACGAGCGTCAGCGACCACGAGGTGGGCAGCAGGGCGGCGAGGCTCACGAGCCCCAGGGGCGGCAGCGACGCGCGGCGGTTGGAGAGGGGCAGCGCGTACTGGAACCCCCAGTAGGTGATGGGGAAGCGCGGGTGGACCAGCAGCGCGCGGCGCGGCGGCGGCGGGGGGGCAGGCAGCTGCGCGAGCACGCGATAGTCGGCCACGGCGGGGAGCACGGCAGGAGCCGCGAGCCCGTATTGCGCCGGGTGGTAGCGATGGCGCCCCGGAGCGTCGTGGCGGGGGAGCACCAGATGCTCCGCCGCGCGGCGAAGCCCCTCCCCGGTGCAGGGCAGCCCGAAGCCTTGCCGGATGCGCGCCACGGTGCCCAGCGGATCCGCGGTCAGGTCCTCCAGGCGCACGTCCGCGAACCGGGCGGGGTCGGCGCGCTCCCGGACGGCCATCGCCCGCTCGATCCCCTGGGTGAACCGGCGCAGGACGTGGGCCCCCAGCGCTGCCGCGTCCACCCGCCCGAACATGAGCCGGCGTGAGAGCGTGACCATGGAGGCGTAGGAGGCGGCGCTCCGAACGGGGTCGCGGTGCGCCCAGACGACGCAGGCGTCGGGGAAGGTCTGGAGCAGGTGGTCCAGGAACCACAGGTGCTCGGGACACTTCAGGACCAGGGTCGTGGCGGGGCGTTCGGCGAGCAGGATCCCCAGCGACCGGCGGTACTCCGCCCAGGCCCAACCCAGATCCTGCTGGAGCAGCCAGTCGCCGAACGCCTGCGCGCCGTTGGCCAGGTCGTAGTTGAGCACCGCGAAGCTGTTGGCCATCAACAGCCAGCACTCCTCCGCGGAGTCCACCCGGACGTCGTGTACGGCCGACATCTCCGGGGCGAGCCATGCCGCGGCGCGCAGATCGCGGGCGGCCCGGGCCTGCCGGCGAGCCCGATCGACCGCGGGGTCCCGATGCACGGCGGTCGGCTGGGTGAGCTCCCAGAACTGGAGCGCCCGGGAGCCCGGCTCCGCCGCGAGCAGATTCTGCAGGAGCGTCGTCCCCGAACGCGGGAGGCCCACCACGAAGATCGGACGTTCGATCCGCGGGTCGCGGAGGTGAGGATGCGCTGACAGCACCCGTTCTGCGCGGATCCGGTTGCGAACCGCCCGCACCGCCACCTCCTGGCTGACCGCGCGCGCCAGGGCGGTGTACGGGGGAGCCGAAGCCTCGCGCAGGACGCGGCTCATGGGCTCGATGAAGCGCTCAGAACCCCACTCCCTCGAGCCCTCGAGGCCGGCCGCCCGGTCCAAGACCGCCTCGGGGCGAAGATCGAAGCGCCCGGGCACCAGGTGAGCTCCCACAGACGCGACGCGCTGCAGCGCCCACTGCAGGGGGCGGGGCGCGGGGAGGATCGGCGGCTGCGGGTCGTTCATGGCCGGGAGGCTGTCACGCGAATCGGCCGTCCGCGCCGAGGGCCTCCCGCAGCGGCGTCCGGGTTGCGCTGGATCAACTTGTGGTCGATGCCCCGGAGATCAGGGTGCGCAGGGCGTCCGGCTGCCGCAGGATGAACCCCTCTCGGAGCGTCGAGACGAGCCCGTCGTCGTCCCAGAGCCGCATCGTGCGGACGACCGTCTCCTCGCGGCAGCCGATGACGTCGGCCAGATCCTGGCGCCCCAGCCTCAAAGGGATCAGCAGACCGCGGGCATCCGCGAGGCCGATGCGGTGTCCGAGATCGGCCAGGAGCAGGGCCAGGCGCGCTGCGACCGGCGCACCGTTGGCCACCTCGAGCCGCGACGCGAAGCTGGCGACCCGCTCGCCGCTGACCTCCAGGAGCGTCTGCCAACCGCGCGGGGCGACGAGGAGCGTGCGGGACAGCGATGCGCGTGGGACGCGGCAGGCCTTGCCCGCGGTCAGCGCCACACAGGCCGCGGGCCGAGCCCCGCCGACCGCGGCTTCCTTCCCCCACGAGGTCCCCGCGGAGCAGGATCTGCACAAGCCGGGCCCTGCCCCCCTCCCCGCGCCGCAGCCCCAGGGCCCCGGTGCAGACCGCGACCAGCTCGTCGGATGCCGCGCCCTTCGCCCAGAGGCGATCGCCTCGGCTGAACGAGAACTTCTCGCCGACGTCCATGAGGGGCGCGTTCCGGTCGACTGCGCTGCAGGGCCAGGCACAGGGGCAGTGGCGGTCAGCCATCCCGCGAGCCTAACGAGTCGCCCGTCGACGGAGGGTGATGACGGTCAGTCTCGACGAGCACCCGCACCCGCGGCGGAGGAGACAACGGGGCTCATGCCGGCTCCCCCTCTCCCGCCGGGGAGGCCTCGGTCCGCCGGGCGAGCTCGTCCAGCAGCGTGCTCGGGAGGACCTCCTCGCAGATCGGAAACAGGGTTCGCTCTTCGAAGCGCACGTGGTCGTGCAGGGCGTAGGCGAAGGTGGAGAGCTCGGCCTCGCTCCCCCCGGGCACGGTTGTGAAGAGCCGGCGCAGCTCGCGGTGCTGGGCGCGGATGGTGTCGGCGAGGTCACCGTGGCCCGCCTCGGCGAGGGCGGGCAGCAGGAGCTCCTCCTCCAGGACGAAGTGGGGCTCGAGCCACTCCTCGTGCCGGTCGAGCAGCTCAGCCCGGACTGCTTGCAGCGCTTCGGGATCGCCGAGGGCCACGCGGACATGCCGTGCGAGGACCAGGGCGTGGTGGTGCTGGTGGGACAGGCCGATCAGGCGAGGATCGCGCTTCATGGGGACGACTCCGGCGGGGGGAAGGACAGGCTCCAGCGGGCGGCGCCGATCGGGGAGTCCGAGGGGACCTCGGGGGCGACGCGGCGGAGCTTCGGGGACCCTGGACGGCGCGCACCGAGGGCGGCACCCACCGCGGAGAGCCCCACAAACAAGAGGACAGACGCGACGTTTCCGATCCCGCCCCAGTCCCGGAGGGCCGGGGAGCCGAGCAGGTCGCCGCCCACCCGTACCACGAGCGAGGCCCAGTCGAACGCGTCGGGGCGCTCCACCAGGAACTGGTAGCGGAGGGGCCGGGGGTCGTGATCGTTGACCAGCTCAAAGGCCGCGCCCACCTCCAGCGCGTCGAACGTCGCGAAGATGGTGGGGTGCTTCTGGCGGGGCGGGATCGGTCGAATGTCGAGGATCTGGGGCATGGGTGCGTCTCTCACTCTTCGGGGTGGGCGAGGGCGGTCGCCGTCAGGGGACGGCGTGGCCGAGCTGTCGGCGGGCCGCGTCGCTCAAGTCGCCGGGGCTCCAGGGGGGCTGGAGGGTGATCTCCACCTCCACGGGTCGGACCGTCGGAAGGGCATCGGAGACGGCGGCGGCCACCTGCTCCCGCAGCCACGGCCCCGCGGGGCAGGCAGGCGTGGTCAGCGTCATCTCATGCAACGCATGCGCGATCGGCCGACGGGCTGACGGCCCTGGCCAGGGTCGACGAGGGCCCCCCCGAGCGGGGTTACAGGGCCAGCGCGCGAGCCCGGGCGCGAAGTCGGCGGGCCGCCTGCCACACCGAGAGGCCGACGCAGGGCGGAAACGGGTCGGGGGCCTCGGGATCGAGGGGGAGCAGGGTGACGGTGCTGCCGTGGACCTCCGCGCGAACGCCGAGGGACTCGAACGTGGCCCACGGAGCCTCTTCCCGGGGGGCGGGGCCCACGCCCGTCGCCTGCACGCCAGGCACCGAGCCGAGCAGCGTGTGCAGGTACAGGTCGAACTTCTCGCCGTTTGCGCTGGGGGTCTTCTGCAGGAAGACGTGGTGGCCCGCCTCGCGCTTGATGAAGGCGATGTTCCGCTTGCCCGGGCGGCTCCCGGCGGGCTGATCGCCGCAGCAGTAGCGCAGCGGGCGGTTGCTCTCCACCAGGATCCGCACCCAGGGCCCCCAGTGATCGCCCTGACGGTCGAACGTCGAGCTGGACTGCAGGTCCTTCAGGAGCGCGTTGAGGAAGGCGACGCGGCTGAGCCCCCCCTTGGCCTGGCGCCGGTGGCGGATCAGGGCCTCGATGGCGGCCCGGTTGTCCTCGGACTTCACGGCGCCGACCGCCACGGCATCTCGCCAGCGAAAGCCCTTCGTCCCCCAGTCGGGGATTCGATAGCTCCTCCCCGAGTACCTCGGCAGCCCCGCGCCCAGCGCGAGCAACGCGCGCTCCAGCCGGAACGACTCGTCGCGGACCTCCGCCTCCGGGAAGACGATGAGCGCCGCCTCGGCCCAGCGAGCGAGCTCCAACCGGCGCGCGTCGTGCTCCCGGGACGTCCAGTCGGCGGCCTCCTCCGCCTCGACGCCCGCCAGGCGGAGCAGGAAGTCGACGTCGCCGCGGTGCAGGGGCTGGCGCTCCAGGGGGTCCAGGGCGTCGCGCCAGGCGGGGTCGGCCACGCAGAGTCGGGCCTTGCGCCACTCTGCGTCCACGACCGCGGCGCGGGGCGATCGAAACACGTCCAGGAAGGCCTGCGACGCCGCGAAGGCGAGCACTCCCTCGCCTCCCGCGGCGACTCCCTCGGCCATTCGGTCCAGCGCGTACACGATGAAGTCGAGGTTCTTGGCCGTGATGTCCTGGTGCGTTGTGTAGTGGTGGACGAGGCGGGCCCACTCCCCGAGCTCGCAGGCCACGGCTGGGTCGTCGATCCGACCCGGGTGGCGGCGCAGGAAGAGGAACCAGCCCAGGACCTGGGCGTGATCGGTGAGGGTCGCCTTCCGGGAGCCGCCGGGCGCGCCGATCGCCTGCCCCTCGACCATGCGGTAGAGGCTGTCCCGGGGAAACCAGGGCGAGCCCGTCGCGGCCAGGGCCCCGGGGAGGGCGTCGAGCACCTCCTTCAGCATCGGCAAGAGCGCCGGGAGCAGCGGCGCGAGGGAGTCCGCGTCCAAGGCCTCAGGCGCTGGCTTCGTCGGGTCGAGGAGCCGCAGGGAGTCCCGCAGCCCCTGGACCACCGACTCCTCACCCTCGGCCAGGTCGTCCTCCAGCGGCACCTCCAGCGCGGCGAGGTAGGCCAGCGCCCGGACCAGGGTGAGCATGTCGGCGGAGTGGGCCTCCCCGGGATCCTTGGCCTCCGCGGCCCGGCCGATCCGCCAGATCGCCTCGTCCCAGGCCGTATCGAACTGCGTGCCGATCAGCGCCCGCCACCCGTCCCAGGGGCGCCCGCCGGGCCCCTCCCCCTCCTGGCGGGAGAGCAGCAGCTCGAGCCGCACCTTGAAGCTGTCGAAGTCCGTGAGGGCGAGGCCCCGGGCGTTGAGCTTGACGTACACGTCCTCGTCGAGCTCGTCCGTGTCGAGCAGGAACAGCGAGAAGGTCACACCCGGCGCCGACTCGTCGCTGAGGTTCCGGTACATCCGGCCCGCATCGCGGCCCGCGCAGCGCTCGGCGATCGCGTCGAGCATCCTCAGGCAGCCCCGCACGGTGGGGTCGTCTTGCAGGCCCGCGAACCAGTACTGGTCTTCGATCCAGGCCGACGGCGGACCGGGGAGGACCTCGTCGTCGAAGCGGGCCGCACACTCGGCCAGCCGCCGAAAGAAGTCCGAGCCGCTGGGGCGGACCTCGTAGGAGAAGCGACAGCGGCGGTCCTCTTCCACGAACAAGCGGTCGCTCAGGTCCCTCCCGGCCCCGCCGACGCAGGCCAGGTACCAGTGCAGCAGGAACAGCGTCGTCAGCCGCTGCTGCCCGTCGATGATGTCGAGGACGTCCCCGTCCCGAATCCCGTACACAAAGTCCAGGTGCAGGGTGGTTCCGCCGTCGAGGGTGTCCACCAGCGCGCTCGCGAAGCGGGCCCGGATGCC
>CALCXL010000649.1 GCA_937907595.1 uncultured Pseudomonadota bacterium | reverse complement strand
CGTCAAGGCGGTCCAGACGAACTGGATGCGCAGGCTCTGGGCCGCGTCGGCCTCAGAGCCGCCAGCCCCTTGAGCAGGTCCCGGTGCACGACGCAGAGCGGCTCGCCCTGGGGGTCCTTCGCGCTGTGGTCGGGGGCCGAGTGGGCCGGGGCGTGGCTGTACGCGCCGGTGGTGCTGCGGGGCGGGCGCGGCTCGACGCGGGGGGCCTGGAACTCCCCCGACGAGAAGCTGGGGCGGCTGCCGGGAGGGGGGGCGACGGTTCGGGCGTCCGGGGGCGGTCCCGGCACGCGGCGGTGGTCCCCGGACTGGGCCAGGCGAGCCACGTTGCGTCGCAGCGCGTCCAGCTCGGCGTCGCGCTGCTCCAGGAGGGACTCCAGGGACTCCGCGCGCCGCTCGGCCTCCTGGTAGCGCCGATCGGCGTCGCGGCCCTCGCCGGCCAGGTGCCGGAGCTGCGCTTCGAAGGCGGCGACCTGCTCGCGCAACGTGCCGACCTCGATCCGCAGCTGCTTGGCCTGCTCGCCGATCAGGTGACTCTCCGGCGACTCGGCGGTCTCTTCGAGGGTGGGACCGTCGTCGACCGACGCCAGCAGCTCGGCCGCCTGGCGTCGGGCGTCGTCCCGGGCCGCCAGGGCCTCCTTCAGCCGATCCCGGGCCTCATCGCGCGCGCCCTCGGCGGCCTGCACGCGCTCCTCGGTGGCCGCGAGCATGCTGCGGACCTGGCCCAGGGTGGCGTCGGCCTGCTGGCGGGCTCCCCGCTCCTGCTGCAGGCGCTCCTGGAGATCGTCCCGGGCCCGCGCGGCGGCGTCCCGCTCCTGCTCGGCCGCCTGCTGCTCCTGCTGCGCTGCCGCGAGGAGGGCGTCAGCCTGCGTGCCGTTCGTGCTGGCCGAGCGGGCAGAGGCCTCGGCGCGGGCGGCCCGCTCCTCGGCGCTCTCCAACGCCGCCTCGGCCTCCCGCAGGCTGCGTCGCAGGACCGCTTCCTGCTGCTGCAGCGCGTCGACGCGGCGAGCGTGCTCCTGGGCCTCGCTCCGCAGGGCGTCGATCGCTTCGCGGCGCCCGCCCTCGGCCTGCTCCAGGGACTCGCGGGCCCGCTCGGCCTGCTCGTTGGCCGCCTCGGTCTCCCCAAGCGCGAACTCCAGCTGCACCGTGGCGGCGTCCAGGGCGGCCTGCAGGGTGGCCTGCTCCTCCTGGCGCCCCTTGGCGGCCTCCTGGGCCACATCGGCGGCTCGCTCGGCCTCCTCCGCCCGCGCCCGCGACGCGTCGGCCTCGGCCCGCAGGGACCGGATCGCCTCACCCTGCGCCGCCGCCGCCGCCTCCAGCTCGACCACGCGGGCCTCGCTCGTCGCCAGGCGCTCGCCGAGGTCGCGCTGCTGGACCCGGGCTTGCTCCCGCGCCGCCTCGAGCTCCGCGCTGCGGGCCTGCAGGCTGCTCGCCAGCTCGCTGGCCTGATGGGCCTTGGCCTCGGCTGTCACCACATGCGCGGCGGACTCGTCCCGTGCGGTGGCCAGGCGCTGCTCCAGGCCCTCGATCTCCTTGCGCAGATCCAGAGACACGGCTCGCTCGCGCTTGAGGCGCCGGTCGAGGTCCCGGATCTGCTCGTCGGTGGGGGCCGCGGGCCCGGCGGGCAGCTCGCCAGGCCCGCCTTCGAACAGGGCGAGCTGGTCGGCGAGCGTGGTCTCCAGCTGGGTCTGGCGGCCGCGCGCCTGCTCGAGCTGTTGCCGGCTCGCCTGGTGCCGCTGCTCCTCGCGCTCCAGGGCCTCCCCCGCCAGGCGGGCCTGAGCCTGCGCCTCGGCGGCCAGGCTCTGGTGGTGTCCGGCGGCGTCCTGGGCGCTGCGGGCCTCCAGACGCAGGGCGCTGAGCTCCTGGCGCAGGGCGACGACCGCGCCGTCGTCTCCGGGTCGGTCCTGGCCCCGGAGCAGCGCGTCGCGTGCGGCGACCGCCTCGTCCGCGGCGTGGGAGGCCCGGGCGTCGGCGTCCAGGGCCCGCTTGTCGGCTTCGACCGCCTTCGATTGGGCGCGTTGAAGCCGCTCCTCCAGCAGCTGGGCCTGGGAGAGGGCGCGCTGGGCGGCGGCGTCGGCCTCTTCGCGGGCGGCGAGGGCGTCCTCCAGCTCACGGGACAGCCCCTGGCGATCGCCGCTGTTCCGCGACTCCAGGGCGCGCAGGCGACGGAGTGCGGCGTCGGCGCGCCCCTGCTCCTCGTCGCGAGCGGCGCGGGCGGCGGCCAGGGCTTCGTCCAGCTCCGTGGTCCGGGACTCGGCTGCGGCCAGGCGGGGGAGCAGGTCGGCCAGCCGCTCGCGCACCGCGACCAGCTCCGCTCCCTGCGATCCCAGCTCACTGCGCAGCCGGTCTGACGCCTCGCGCAGGCCGTCGCGCTCGGTGCGGGCCCTGGCAAGCTCCTCGCGGGTGGAGGCCAGATCCTGGGTCAGCTGGTCGGCGCGGGCGCTGGCGGCGCCCAGCTCTTCGCGGCCCCGGGACAGCTGGTCCCGCGCCTCCTCCAGGGCCTGGTCCGTGGACCGCTTGCCCTCGCGGGTGGCCTGGAGCTCTTCGCGCAGCAGGGCCACGCCGTCGTCGGCATCCTCGGGGGGCAGCTCGTCACCGAGCAAGGAGACCAGTCGGGAGAAGCCGCGCAACGGCCTACCGGAGGTTCGCGTCGACGAATTCGTCGATGCGCGAGTACCAGCTGTCCGTCGCCACGCAGGGGACCTCGCTGGACGGAACGCTGGTGTCCCGGGTGGGGCAGGGGACGGAGCCGTGCACCGCGCCGGGGACCATGTACAGCTCCCGGGGATCCGGGGAGGCGTCGTAGAGCAGGCTGGAGAAGTCCGAGCGTACGAAGCTGTCGTCCAGGCCGTGCGTGAAGAGCTTGGGCACCAGGATGAAGGGCACCTTGCCGACGTTGTCGAACTCGGCGTCCATGATCACCGAGCTGGAGATGCCGATGCCCAGCGCGTCGTCGGTGAAGGCCTGGGCGCTGGCCAGGGCGGACTCGGTGATCAGCACCCGGGGCTGGTGCTCGACCGACAGGTCGATGGCGGCGGTCGAGCCCAGGGACCAGCCGTAGTACCAGAGGTTCGCGCGGCGGGCGGTGGGCAGGTTGCCGTCGGGATCCAGCAGGGAGGGGTCGGCGTCAGCGCGGCGCTGCAGGGCGTGGTTGAGGGCCGTGCGCGCGTCGGCGTAGACGCCCGACTCGCTGATGTCCCCGGTAGAGCGGCCGAAGCCGCGGTAGTCGATGGCGAAGACGGGGAACCCCATGCGCCAGAGCATCTGGACCCGGTCCCAGTACTCCTGGAGGTTGCCGCCGTTGCCGTGGAAGTAGAGGACGGGAAAGGCCCGGTTGTCCTCGTTGAAGAAGGGGTGGTCGATGTCGACGCAGTCGTCCACGAACGCGTCCCGGCACTGGTGGGCCCAGACGCCGAAGATCGCGGGGGCCTCCTCGTCGCCCTCGAGGGCCGTGCCGGTGAGCTCGACCACCTCCAGGAACTCGTCGGGCACGTCGTTGTGCGGCCACTCGTAGGCGTCGACGGGCACCGGGTTGAACCACAGCCCTTCGAACAGGTCGATGCAGCCGCCCACCAGGGGCAGTGACAGCAGCAGGAGCAGGCGCTTCATGGCGTCTCCTGGGGGGCGTCGTCGGGGGCCCCGCCGGCCGCGTCTTCGGTGGGGGGCGCTGGGTCGGTCGCCTCGGGTGCAGGGTCGGTCGGCTCGGGCGCAGGGTCGGTCGGCTCGGCGGCGGGCTCGGTGGCCTCCGACTCCGCGGGATCGGTCGGCTCCGGTTCAGCGGGCTCGGCCGCCTCCGTCGATGTGGGCTCGGTCGCCTCCGTCGATGTGGGCTCGGTCGCCTCCGGTTCCGCGACGGGCTCGGTCGCCTCCGGTTCCGCGACGGGCTCGGTCGGCTCCGGATCCGCGACGGGATCGGTCGCCTCCAGCAGCGCCAGGGACGGCTTCATGTCCTTGCCGATGAACACAGTGAAGCCGCCCATGAAGGCCATGGCTCCCAGGTTGCCCGGAGCCACGTAGGCCACGACTGCGTCCGACGTGTCGTGGTACGGACGGTGCCACTGGATCTCCAGGCCCAGTCCGATCTCGCGCTTCTTGCCCAGGCGCAGCTGCCCGCCCAGGTAGGGCGCCCAGACGTACTGCGCCGTCTCCACGAACTGCGTGCGCACCGGCAACAGGAAGTTGTGCATGCCGACGTAGACGAGGTGGCGCTCCCGCTTGCCGATGGCCCAGGACGCCGTGACAGAGAGGTCGAAGGAGGCCCAGCCGGCGTCCTTGGTGATCAGCGGGCTGATGGTGAACGCGGCTGAGACCCCGGGCAGCGCGCCCTTCTGGTCGAGCAGGTAGTAGGACGCGCCCACGTCGAAGTAGAGGTTGCCGTTGTTGACGAAGGTCTCCAGCACGTGCCAGCCCACAAACACGTCGGCCCGGTCCGTGACCCCCACCTTGTACGTCGCGGTGATGAAGGGCGCGAAGGTGTCCGCGGTGCCGATGCCCGCCACCGGCCCTCCGACCGACAGGTGCACCGCCTGGTTGCCCTTGCCCAGGGGCCGGGCGTGGTGCGCCGTGGAGCAGCCGGCCAGCAGGAGCGGCAGGAGGATCAGGAAGACGCGCGTCATCCGCTGAACCCGTCCTTCATGGAGCGGAGGGCGCCAAACACGGCGTGCCGGGGCGCGTCGGGGGCCACCCCGGCGGCGCGTTGCAGAGCTGGCAGGTGGCAGCGCAGGAAGGGGTTGACCTCAAGCTCGTCCGCCAGGCGGGAGGGCACCGTGGCCTGCCCGGCCTCACGCCGACGGGCCACGTCCACCGCAGCGGACTGCAGCGCTGCGTTGTCCGGGTCGACGCTCCGCGCGAAGCGCAGGTTGGCGGCCGTGTATTCGTGGGCGCAGTACAGCAAGGTCTCCCCGGGGAGGGCGGCGATCACGTCGTTGAGCGCGCGGTCCATCTGTTCGGGGGTCCCTTCGAAGAGCCGACCGCAGCCCCCGAAGAAAAGCGTGTCTCCGACGAAGGCGCAAGCGTTGTCGAAGAAGTAGGCGATGTGCCCCAGCGTGTGGCCGGGGATCTCCCGGACCAAAGCGGCCACTCCACCCCAGCTCACCCGCTCCCCGTCGGCCAGCGCGCGGGTCTGTCCGGGGATGCGTCCGCGCTCGCTGTCGTAGCGTCCTCCCCAGATCTCCAGGCCCGGCCAGGCGGCCGCCAGATCCAGGTTGGAGCCGACGTGATCGGGGTGGTGGTGCGTGTTGAGGATGTGCGTGAGGCGGAGCCCACGGCGCTGCAGTTCGGCCTGGATCGGACCGGCTTCGGGCGAGTCGACGAGGGCCGCGGTGCCGTCCGCCCCGCAGAGCAGCCAGGCGTAGTTGTCGTTCCAGACCGGAATGCGCACGACGTCGAAGGCCACGGGACCCTCCAAGCAGCGACGGCGGGACGAGCCTCAAGCCCGCACCCGCCGTCGGTGGTTGCGAAAGGAGCGGCTACGGAGGGTCGGTGCGAACCGTGCCCTTGTCGATCCGATCGGCGGCCTGCATGTCGTAGTCGGCGGCCGTCTGGTTGGCCAGGGCCAGGTGCACGGCTGCCCGCTGCCGGTAGAGGTCGGCGGTGTTGGGCGCGTGCTGGATCGCGGAGTCCAGCTGGCGGAGCGCGTCGTCGTTGCGGTTGAGCGCGCTCAGGATGCGGGCCCGCAGCGACTCGATGGCGGCGGATCCGGGCGCGGCGGCCAGCGCGCCGTCGGCCTTGGCCAGCGCCTCGGGGACGCGGCCCTGGCTGAGCAGCTGCTCGGCTTCCTGCGCGGCGGGGCCGGCCTGGGACACGGACATCGACACCGCGGCGACGGGGGCGGCGGCGGGCGTGGCGGCGACCGGCTCAACGGCGGCGACCGGCTCAACGGCGGCGACCGGCTCGACGGCGG
>CALCXL010000648.1 GCA_937907595.1 uncultured Pseudomonadota bacterium | reverse complement strand
ACAGGACCCGCCCCTCCGAGAAGCGGTCCGACACGTCCCGGTGGCGGCCCAGGGCCTCCTGCAGCGTGATCTCCGCCTCCCGCTCGCGGCCCAGGCCCAGCAGCACCACGCCGATGTTGCGCAGGATGACGCCCTCCAGCCGCACCTCGCCCACCGAGCGCTGGGCCTCCAGGGCGTCGGTGTAGACGGCCAGCGCCTGCTCCAGCCGACCCTGCGAGCTGTGCAGGCTGGCGATGTTGGCCAACACGATGCCTTCGCCCCGGCGATCCCCGCGGGCCACGTGGCTGCTGCGGCTGCGCTCCAGCTTGCCCAGCGCCTCCTCCCACAGCCCCTGCTCGCCCAGGATCAGCCCCAGGGTGCTGAGCATCTTCGCCGCCTGCTGGTGCAGCCCCTGCGACTCGACCGTCTGCAGGGCCCGGCGGAGGATCGGCTCGGCCTCCTCCCGGTGCCCGCGCTGCCAGAGGTCGAAGGCGAGCAGGGCCTGGGAACGCACGACGCCGAACACGGAGCCTGCGTCCTGGAAGCGCCGCATGGCCAGGCGGTAGGTGTCGCAGCAGGCCTCCAGCTCGCCGGCCGCCTGCTCCACCAGCCCGCGCGCCAGCAGCGCCTCGCCCCGGGCGGCGGGCCCCAGCCCCTCGGCCAGCGTCATGGCGACGTCGACGTCCTGCCGCGCCTCGACCAGGCGACCCACCTGCCGGCGCGCGCGCGCCCGGGCCACGCGCAGATCGAGCCGAAGCTGCGGCTCCAGGTCCGCGGCCAGCTGCAGGGCCTGATCGAGCAGGGCGTGGTGCTGATCGGCGGGCCCGCGCACCCGAAGGACCTCGTGCAGGGCCATGGCCACCCCGCAGGCCAGGGCGGCATCCACGCGCCGCGCCCGGGTCCACACCGCGTCCAGGTTGTAGGACTCCAGGGCCAGCCGCCGCACGACGTCGACCCCGTCGGGCCCGTCGACCTGGGCGGCCAGGGCCCGGCCGTGCTCGGCGTAGAAGGCGGTGTGGCGAGCCTCCACCTGGGCCCGATCCCCGAAGGCGTCCAGCTTCTCCGCCGCCCACGCGCGCACCGACTCCAGCATGCGCATGCGGGTGGTGCCGGGCAGCTCCTCGGGCTCCTCGCTTCGCAGCAGCGACTTGTCCAACAGGGCCTGCACCAGGTCCGCGGTCCAGGGGGCCTCGGGGCCGGCGTCGACCACCGCCTCCACCGCGTCGTAGGCAAAGCCGCCCCGGAACACGCTGCACTGGGCCAGCACGCGGCGCTCGGGCTCGTCGAGCAGGTCCCAGGACCAGTCCATGGCCCCACGGAGGGTGCGCTGGCGGGCGGGCAGGTCCCGGCGGTGGCTGGAGAGCAGGCGGAAGCGGTCGCCCATGCGCTCCAGGATCGCCTGGGGCGAGAGCACCGCGACGCGGGCCGCGGCGAGCTCGATGGCGAGGGGGAGGCCGTCCAAGGCGGCGACCAGCTGCTCGATGGCGGGCTGGGCAGCGGGGTCGGGGGCGAAGCCGGGGCGGGCGTCCTGGGCGCGGGCCACGAAGAGGTCGACGGCGGCGGCGGTGGGCAGCGGGTCCAGATCGAGCACGAGCTCCCCGGCCACGCGCAGGGCCTCCCGGGACGTCAGCACGAAGCGGACCTCCGGGGTCTTCGCCACCCACCCGGCCAGCATGGGCGCGCCCTCCTCCACCACCTGCTCGCAGTTGTCCAGGATGACCAGGACCCGTCCACGCGCGCGCAGGGCGTGGCCCAAGCGGGAGACCGGGTCGTCCAGCCCGCGGAACTCGCCCAGGGGCACGCCGAGCACGCGGCCGAGCACGCTGAGCACGTCGGCGGTGGAGCGGCAGTCCGTCAGGTCGCAGAACCAGACCCCGCCGGGGAAGTCCCGGGCCACCTCCCGGCCGACCTGCCGGGAGAGGCGGGTCTTGCCGGTGCCGCCCGCGCCGCGCAGGGTCAGGATCGGGCCGCGTCCCTGCAGTCGACGCTTCAGCTCCGCGCGCTCGTCCTCCCGTCCCACGAAGGTGCCGCGATCGGGGCCGATGTTGGTGCCTCCCTGCGACGGAGCCTCGTCGTCGGTGGGGGCGGAGACCACCGGCATGCGGCGGGTGTCGCTGAGCGGCACGAAGCGGTAGCCCAGCCCGTGCACGGTCAGCAGGTGGCGGGGGTTGGCGGGGTTGCTCTCCACCTTGCTGCGCAGGCGCTGCAGGGTGGTGTCGGCGGTGCGGGACTGCACGTTGTCGCCGTAGCCCCAGACCTCTCGCAGCAGCTCCTCCCGGGGGACGTCCCGCTCGGGGCGCTGGGCCAGGTAGGACAGGAGCTCGGCCTCCTTGGTGGTGAGGCTGCGCTCGCCGTCGGGGGCGCGGATCACCCGGCGGGCGAAGTCCACCAGGCCGAGCTCAAGCTGGATGCGGGCGGGATCCACGCCGGGAGCTTACCGGGGCGGGCGCGCGGGCGTCGGGGGGCGGGGAGGGCGCGAGTGGCTCAGGGAAGCCCCCCGAGCTTGCTGGGGTGCAGGATCGAGTGCAGGTCGACCACGCGGCCGTCGGCGTCGACGTCGCAGCGCATGATCCAACGACGGGCGTCGCCGGGGGGTGCATCGGCGTCCGTGCAGAGCAGGGCGGGCAGGCCGTTGAGCACGACGAGGCTCGCCGAGGGCAGGCCCGGCCCGTGCTTCTGGCGGCGGGCGAGCAACGCGGCGTAGACGCCGGCGATGCGGGCGGCGCCGTACACCGGCTTGCGCGCCGCGAAGAACTGCCCGCCGCCGTCGCTGAGCAGGCGGGCCTCGCTGGCCAGGGCCTCGCCGAAGGCCGCCGGATCCCCCGAGGCCAGGGCCCCCAGGAAGGCCGCCAGGGCCTGCATCGTGCGTTCGCTGAGCTCGGCGCTGGGGCGGCTGGGGTTGCGGTCGTAGGCGGCGAGGGCCCGGCGGGCCCGGTGCAGCGTGACCTTGGCGTTGGTCTCCGACATCCCCAGGGCCTGCGCCGTCTCCCGACCGGACCAGTCGAGCACGTCGCGCAGCAGCAGCACGGCGCGCTGATTGGGCGTCAGCGCCTCCAGGGCCAGCAGGAACGCGAAGGAGCTGCTCTCCAGGGCGCCGTAGCGGGCCTCGGCGCCGGGGGCGGGGTCCGGAAGCGTGGAGACGTCCACCGGTCCGGGCAGCCAGGGGCCGACGTAGCGGCGACGTCGGCGGGATCGCAGGCGGTCCCGGCTGAGGTTCGCGGCGACCCGGCTCAGCCAGGGCCGCAGGGGCCGGTCGCGGTCCGGAGGGTGCTCCAGCGCGCGGACGAAGGTGTCCTGGACCACCTCGTCGGCGTCGGCGGCCACGCCCAGCATCCGGTAGGCCAGGCCCCAGAGGTAGCGCTCGTGCTGCTGCAGGTCGTCGTTGTCCGCGCTCATGGGGTCGCCCCTCCGTCGGCCAGGATGGCAGCCACCGCCGCCCGCGCGCTCGCCAAGCTCCCGTCCGCCAGCAGGCCCAGGGGGCCGATCCAGTCGCCGGCCGCGAAGAGCCCGGGCCCGACCACCGCCCCGGGACGCCCGGGCAGGCCTCCGTCGACAGCCAACACCGCCGCGCTCTGCACCGTCATCGCCGGCAGGAAGCGCGAGGCCACCACCGCGTCCCGCCAGCCCGGCTGCGCCCGATCCATCAGCGCCTCGAGCCCCGCGCGGAGCCCCGCCGAGCCCATCGCCTCCTCCTCTCCGGGGGCGAGGTAGCGCGCGACGTGCACGACGGCGCCGCCGGGGGGCGCGAGGTCGGCGTAGGGGGTGTGCGACGCCAGGTAGACCGGCTCGTCCAGGCCCAGCACGAAGCGGGCGTCGGGGCGGGGCAAGGTGGACAGGCCCAGGTCCAGGCAGGCGGCGCGCAGGGGCACAGCACCCTCGGCGAAGGCGCGGTGGGGGCCGGGGGGGAGCAGGGCGGCGGCGTCCCGGGCCGGCAGGGCGAGCAGGACGCTGCCGCAGTCGATGGCCTCGCCGTCCTTGAGGTGGACCCGCCCGGGCTCGACGGAGCCGACGCGGCTGAGGCAGCGCAGATCGACCCCCGCGGCGGTGGACGCGTCGACCAGCCCCTGGACCAGCGAGCCCCAGCCGCCGTCCAGGTAGCGCACGGAGTGGCGGATGGCGGACCGGATCTGGCCGACGCAGGCGGCCGCTGACAGCCCGGGGTGGTTCCCGTAGGTGCTCACGCGCGCGAGGCCTCGAAGGAGGTCGCGGGTGGCGTCGTGGCGGTGGCCCTGCAGCCAGGCCTCGAAGGTCTGGTCTGCGGCGGGGCAGCGTCCGGCGACGATGCCGGCCAGGGCCGTGGCGACCTCGGTGCGGGCGCCAGCGATGGCCGGGGACGTCGCCCAGGTGCAGGGGCCGCCGGGCATGGAGAGCAGCTCACCGCCCCGCAGGACCAGGCCCTGGGGGGGAGGGGTGCGG
>CALCXL010000647.1 GCA_937907595.1 uncultured Pseudomonadota bacterium | reverse complement strand
CACGCTCTGCACCAGGCGAAACACCCGGCGGTCGGCGGCCTCAGTGAAGCCGTAGAGCGTGATCGCGTCCTGGCTCACCTGGGTGTGGATCGACAGGTGCACCGCCTCCCCGACCCCGGGCAGCGCGGCGAGCACCCGGGGCGGCACCCGGACCTCGTAGCCCGTGCCTCCGCTCGTCTCCACCAGGATGGCGTCCGGCTCCCGCGCGGCCAACGTGCCCTTCAAGCTCCCGATCATCGTCTCATCCCTTGGTGCGCCGCAGCTTCGGCCGGGCTGTGGTCGGCTTGGAGGACTGGGCCTTCGCCCTCGCCATGAGGGGACCGGACTGAGCGTGGCAGATGGCCACCGCCAGCGCGTCGCTGCGATCCATCGGCCCCTCGATCACCACGCCCAACAAGCGCTCCACCATGAAGCGCACCTGGCTCTTCTCCGCCGCGCCGTTTCCGGTGATCGCCTTCTTCACCGTCGCCGGCGTGTACTCGTGCACCTCCAGCGAGGCCTGGGCTGCCGCCAGCAGGAAGATGCCGCGGGCGTGGCCCAGCTGCAGCGCGGAGCGGGCGTTGTTGTGGCTGAACACCGACTCGATGGCGAAGGCGTCGGGGCGGTGGGTCTGGACCACGGTGGTGATGGCGTCGTGCAGGAAGGCCAGGCGGTCGGCGAAGGCCGCGCCCTTCGGGGGGCGGAGGACCCCGGCGTCGACGTGGCTGAGGCGGGACCCTTCCCGGCGCACCAGACCCCAGCCGGCGGCGACGCTGCCCGGGTCGATGCCGAGGACGAGCACTACGAACCCGAGATCCGCTCGAGCTCCTCGTCGGAGAGGTCGTGGTTGGCGTAGACCTCCTGCACGTCGTCCAGCTCCTCCAGCGTGTCGATGAGGTCCAGGATCTTCTCCGCGTCGTCGCCCTCCAGGGGGACCGTCACCGTGGGGACCCAGTGCAGGCCGTAGCCGCTGACGGCGAACCCGGCGCCCTCCAGGCCCTCGCGCAGGCCCTCCAGATCGGAGACCTCGCAGGTGACCATGAACACGTCCGCGTCGTCCTCCGCGTCGTAGTCCTCCAGCAGATCCGTGCCGCCGTGGTCCATGGCCGCCATCATCAGCTCGTCCTCGTCGGTGCCCTCGGCCGCGACGGTCACCTGCCCCACCCGGTTGAACGAGTGGGTCGCGGTGCCGCTGCTGCCCAGGGTCTGCCCACGCTTGGTGAAGGCGAAGCGCACCTCCGCGGCGGTGCGGTTCCGGTTGTCCGTCAGGCTCTCGATGATGATGGCGACGCCGCCGGGGCCGTAGCCCTCGTAGCGCACCTCCTCCATGTTCTGGCCTTCGAGCGTGCCCGCCCCCTTGGCGATCGCTCGCTCCAGGTTGTCCCGGGGCAGGCTGACCGCCTTCGCCTTGGCGATGGCCAGGCGGAGCCGCGGGTTGGCGTCGGGATCCGGCCCGCCGATCTTGGCGGCGACCATGATGTCCTTGACCACCTTGGTGAACTCGCGACCGCGCTTGCTGTCCTGGGCGGACTTGCGGTGCTTGATGTTGGCCCATTTGCTGTGGCCGGCCATGCTGTCTCCACGGTCGCCGCACCGGTGCGCCCAGGGGGGACTGAAACACCGGCAACTGCTTGATTCCTGGGGATTTGCGGGCGGCGATGGGATACCATGACGCCGAGGCGGAGGCAACCGATCCAAGAGGCGGTGCCCGGGTGGAGACATCAGACGAACGACGGCCCCGGCGGCGATCGCTGTTCGTGGAAGTCCAGGTGCAGGATCAGGCCGAGCTGTACCTGCACAAGGCGCGCAACGTGTCGGCGGGCGGGATGTTCCTGGACGCCCCGCTCCCGCTGCCTCCGGGCACCCGGCTGGGCCTACGCTTCGGCTTGCCCGGGCTGGGCTCGGTGGAGTGCGTGGCCCGGGTCCGGTGGAACACGGAGATGGCTGCCGACGGCACCCGCGCTCGCCACCCCGGCATGGGGGTGGTCTTCGAGGACGTTCCGGAACCGTCGCGGGGTCTGCTTCAGGCCTTCGTCGACGGGGCGGCCTGAGCCCCGTCGGACCCAGCGCGAGGCACCGTCGCCGGGATCACCAGGGGCGGGAGTCGATCTTCGGGCAGCCGTCGCAGCCCCGGGTGGTGTGGCAGCCCCCGGGCGCCACGGGCGAGGGCTTGTCCAGGTTGCCGTAGCCCATCTCCTCGAGCTCCTTGACCGATCGATCGCTCACCGCCGGCGTCGTGCCGAAGCGATCGAGCCGCGCGTCGCAGTCCAGGCAGCGGGACTCCAGCGGCGCGTCCTCGGTCCCGCCGTCGGGCAGCGTCCGGTAGACGACGACGTCCTTGCGGCACGTGGGGCAGTGGGCGGTGGGCAGGAGCACGAGCGCATGGGAGCACGCGGCCCCCGACGGGTCAATCGACCTCGTCCGCGGGGGGGCGCGCCGGCAGGGGGGGGAGGGTGGCGGCTCGAGCACCGCGCCCGGGCAGCATCTCCCCGCGTCCCAGGGGACCGGCGGCGATGCGGTTCCGTCCGCTGCGCTTGGCCTCGTACAGCCCGATGTCGGCCCGCTGCATCCAGTCCTGCTGCTCCTCGTCGTCCTCCAGCTCGGCCACGCCCACCGACACCGTGGCGCGAAGCCCCGGTCGCACGACGGCCAGGTCCAGGGCCTCGACCGCTCCGCGCACGCGCTCGGCCACGTGCAGGGCCTCGCGCAGGGGGGTGCCGGGGAGGATGACGCAGAACTCCTCGCCGCCGTAGCGCACGGGGGAGTCCGCGGTGCGCACCGAGCTCCGGATCGCCTCGGCGACCCGCCAGAGCACCTCGTCGCCCACCATGTGTCCGTGCTCGTCGTTCACCGACTTGAAGTGGTCGATGTCCGCGATCAGGAGGCAGATCTCCTGTCCGTTTCGGCGGTGCGACTTCACCAGGCCGGGCAGCTGATCGTCCAGGTAGCGGCGGCTGTACAAGCGGGTGAGCGGATCCTTGCGGGCGTTGCGCACCTGTTGTGCGATGTCCTCCTGGAACGCGCGGTCCTGGCTGTCCATCAGGCGGTAGCGCAGGACGATGTCGCCCAGGCAGACCAGGTCGCCTTCGTGCAGCAGCGTGCGCTCGCTGATCCGGCGTCGACCCACCCGCGACCCGTTGGTGGAGCCCAGATCCTCCAGGTAGAGCCGAGGGGGCCCGCTCTCGGCGGGCTCGATCAGGAACTGCGCGTGGTGGCGGGAGACGGAGGCGTCCACGATGCGAAAGCCGGCGTCGTGGTCCCGGCCCACGACCACCACCTGCTCGCCGTCGGGGAACAGGTACCAGTCACCGATCCGGGGCCCGCGCTGGACCAGCAGCGCCGGCCGGAGTTCTCGCTGGTTGAGCGTGAACGGCTCCGACACGCCGCTGCGCTCCGAGAGGAGCGTGTGCTCCTCGGTGAGCGGCAGGGGCGTTCGTTCGTTCTGGGCGGCCATCGCAGGTCCTCATCGGCGGTGCCGTCGCGGCCTTTAGAAAGCGGCTGCGATACCCCATTGTGGGCCCGGCGTTGCACTGCGGCCAGCGATGGATCTAGTCGACCAGTTCGGCCTCCACGACCCCGTCCTCAGCGGGCGGCACGGGCTGGCTGGCCGCGAAGGTCAGGCGGTCCCCGTCGGTGTCCACCGTGATGTGATCGCCCTCGCCGAAGCTCCCTGACAGAATCCCGTGGCTCATGGGATCCTTGAGGTTGCGCAGGATCGCCCGCTTCAAGGGCCGCGCGCCGTAGGCCGGGTCGAACCCCAGGTCGCCCAGCAGCACCTTCGCCGACTCCGTGAGCTCGCAGGTCATGGACCGGTTGGCCAGGAGCTGGTCCAGGTGCTTCATCTGGATGTCGATGATCAGCGCGATGTGGTCCCGGCCCAGCGGGTTGTAGATCACGATGTCGTCGATGCGGTTGAGGAACTCGGGCCGGAACTTGGCCTTGAGGGCCTCGTTCGCCACCGCGTCCATCTTCGCCCGGTCCCCCGCGAACTCCATGATCCCGTGGGCGCCCACGTTGCTGGTCATGATGATCACGGTGTTGCGGAAGTCGACCGTCTTGCCGTGGCTGTCGGTGAGGCGTCCATCGTCCAGCATCTGCAGCAGGATGTTGAATACGTCGGGGTGGGCCTTCTCGATCTCGTCGAAGAGCACCACCGAGTAGGGCCGCGTGGCCACGGCGTTGGTCAGCACGCCGCCCTCGTCGTAGCCGACGTAGCCGGGGGGAGCACCCACCAGCCGGGCGACCGTGTGCTTCTCCATGTACTCGGACATGTCGATGCGCACCACCGCGTGCTCGTCGTCGAACAGGAAGTCCGCCAGCGCCTTCGCGGTCTCCGTCTTTCCGACGCCGGTGGGCCCCAGGAAGATGAAGGAGCCGATGGGACGGTTCTCCTCCTGCAGCCCCGCGCGGGCCCGCCG
>CALCXL010000646.1 GCA_937907595.1 uncultured Pseudomonadota bacterium | reverse complement strand
AAGGGGGGGGCCGAGCACATCTCCCGCGCGGGACAGACCCTGCGTGTGGTCTCCGATGTCCTGTTGGCCGCCGGCATCTGGATCTGGATGCCCTTCGCCGGCGCCACGACGATCGCCGAGCCCATGGCCCTCAACTCGGTCCTGGTCGACGTGCTGCTCTGCGTCGCGCTGTTCAGCGACGTGGTGCTGGTGACGTTCCTCTTCGCGCCGCGCAAGGACTGACGGCGCTGGCTGGCGCAATCAGTCGAAGCAGACCCATTCCCAGTAGTCCGTGTAGTCCTGGATCCCGTCGCCGTCGTCGTCGTAACCACGGCTGAGCAAGTAGCCCGAGTCGTCGTAGCTGTAGAACTCGGCCGGCGGTCCGGCCCGGTGCAGGGGGCGGCCGTCGGGGCCGAAGGTCCAGGTCTCCCGGGTCGTCCAGTCCCCGGCGTTGTTCGTGTCCTCGTTGCGCACGGACGAGCCGTCGGCCTCCCAGCTGGTCCGGTGGCGGACGTCGGCGGTCCCGTCGGCGTCCGAGTCGAGCTCGTACACCACCAGCCGACCGTCCACGTCGTAGAACCAGGCCTCGGTCTGCTCGGCCACGCCGTCGCCGTTCTCGTCCACGCTGCGGCCGTCCTTGCGGTCCCCCGTCCAGTCGATCTGCTCCAGGTAGTCGGGGAAGCCGTCGGGCTCGGCGTCGGCGCTGCCCAGGTCGCCGAAGACCGAGACCAGGCGGCCGTCGTCCGCGAACGTCACCCGGTAGCGGGCTGACACGAAGACATCGGAGTAGTCCAGGCTGGGGGACGCGTACTGGGTGGAGATCATGTCCCAGGAGCCGGGCCGGCACTCGAAGCTGCGGGTCGACCGCCACCCCTCGCTCTCGATCTGATCCCGGTCCTCGCCGAGGAGCTCGTCGCCCTGCCAACTCCAGATCGAGGACGGCCCTTCGGGCTGCCACACCCGCGCGACCAGGTGGTCGCCGTCCCACTGCCAATCCTCCCAGGACTCGTCCTCCAGACCGCCGAAATAGAAGCGCAGGCCCTCTGTTTGGCCCTGGTCGTCGTGCTCCCAGACCCAGTGGCTGTAGGGCGTGTTCCCCTGGAAGTCCGTCTCCCACCCGTCCGGGGTGTCGGACCAGGTCCAGTTCCAGCGCTCCCGGAGCAGCTTGGGGCCGAAGACGCCTTGGGAGTAGGTGCTGGGGCGGCAGAGGCGGCCGCCCTCGGGCAGCCAGGGGGGCAGGGTGCCGGGCACATGGAACGTGAAGTCCCCGGGCACGTGCTCGGAGGCATCGAGGGGACGCGAGCAAGCCTGCGAGTCGTCGTCGTCGTCGGCGGCCGCGTCGTCGTCGTCGGCCGCGTCGTCGTCGTCCCCCTCGGGCACGGGCACCTCCACGCAGAACCGGTCGCCATCGCCGTTCGGCGCGCCGCAGCTCCAGCCCGCGTAGCAGTGGCTGTGCATCTCGCAGGGCATCTGGGCCGGATCCAGCCACTCGCAGGCGGGCAGGAGGGCGGCCAGCGAGGTCACGATGAGGAGCAGGGCGGTGCGCACGCACTCCACGGTAGTCCACGGGGGGGGCGATGGCCCGGGCCGTCCCGTCTCCAGTTCGGCATCCCACGGCGGCCGCAGGGGGTGGCGCGCTCGCGAGCGCGGTGGAGGCGCGCGGGTCCTGTATGATCCGCGCCGGAGGCCTCCACCCTTGGCGCCACGCGTTCTCATCGTCGACGACGAGCGAAACATCCGCCGCGTGCTTCAGGCGTTGCTGGAAGGCGACGGCTACGAGGTCGACGAGGCAGCCGACGG
>CALCXL010000645.1 GCA_937907595.1 uncultured Pseudomonadota bacterium | reverse complement strand
ACCCCATGATCCGCAGCTCACTGGTGTCGATGCTCCTCCTCCTCTCCGCCTGCGTCGGCGGCGACGACGACGACAGCGCGGCGATCATCCTCCTGGACGACGACGACGCGGCCGACGACGACGACGCGGCCGACGACGACGACTCCGGGGACGACGACGACTCCGCCGACGACGACGACGCGGCCAACGACGACGACGCGGCCAACGACGACGACGACACCGACCCCGACGACGACGACAGCGCCGCCAACGACGACGACGACAGCGCCGACGACACCGATCCGGACGATGACGACGACACCGCCAACGACGACGACGACGACGACGACAGCGCCGACGCCGACCCCCCAGTGGACGACGACGACAGCGCGGCGAACGGGGACGACGACGACAGCGCGGCGAACGGAGACGACGACGACAGCTCCGGCCTCGACGACGGCCGCGACGACGACGACAGCGCCAGCGACGACGACGACGACAGCGCGGCGAACGGAGACGACGACGACAGCACAGGCCTCGACGATGGCCGCGACGACGACGACAGCGCCGACGACGACGACAGCGCCGACGATCGCTAGCTCCCCTCCCCCATCGACACCGTGGTCGTCGCGGGCGACTCCTGGGCCATCGGCCCGAGGACGTCGACCCTCAGCGCCCCCGCCGCCTCAGGGCACGACGCCCTCGGTCAAGGCCAGCCCGTAGACCCCGAACTGGGCCACCCAGTGGCTGTACGACGCGTAGTCCTCGGCCCAAAGCTCGGTGCGGAGCATCATGGCGTCGATGTGGGCGATGTAGAGGTCGCGCAGGGCCTCGTCGCCGGTGGCCTGCCACAGCGCGTGCAGGCCCCAGGTGCGGCTGAAGTTGAGGCCGGCGACGTGGGGGGAGGGCGCGTCGATGAGGGGCGGCAGGTCCCAGGGGTCGGGCAGCGCGTCCTCCAGCCAGGCCGCGGACTCGTCGGCCGGCAGCACCTCCACCAGCAGGCGGGCCTGCTGCAGGCAGGGCGGGAAGAAGTCGAAGGTGTTGTCCGCCGTGTCCTCCAGCCGGCAGCCGTCGACCAGGGGCATCACGCGGTCCCGGACGATGCCCTCCACCCGCGCCTGCTGGACCTCGTCGTCGTCCCACTTCGCCTGGGTCCACAAGTTGAGCAGGGCCCAGCTGAGGTTCTGGTAGTCGTCGTCGTGCAGCTGATCGGCGAAGGTCGTGTCCGCGATCGCCTCGATGTAGCCCAGCAGGTCGTCCACCACGACGTCGACCAGGGGCATCAGATCGTCCTGCCCGGCGCGCTCGCGCTCGCGGCCCAGGGCCAGGAACCAGGAGTAGCCGTAGGGCGTCTCGTTCGGGAAGGGGCCGCCGGCCTCCAGCACCGCCAGCTCGTCGGCGACAAGCTGGGGCTCCAGCACGGCGTCGGCCGCCTCGCCGAAGGAGGGGTCGCCGGTCATCCGGCTGATGGCCAGCAGGGACCAGGTGCCGTGCACCGCCGAGTGCCAGTCGATGCAGCCGTGAAAGGCTGGGTGGTTGGTGTCGGGCCGGTCGACGCAGTCCAGGATCGGCTCGCTGAGCGCCCGCAGCTTGTCGTCGCGATCGTCCAGAAAGGCCTGCCAGACGGGGTCGCCGGGGGTGGGCTCCTCCATGGGGGTGTCGTCGTCGTCGTCGTCGAGCAGGGGCTCGGCCGGGCAGGCGATGAGCAGGGCGACGGGCAGCAGCAGCAGGGATCTCATTGCGTCGGCCCCTCCCACGATCGGCCCCGCTGGGGTGCGTGGCCGCTGGCCCTCATCCCAGGATCTCCGTGATCGGCGAGTCCGAGTAGCCCTCGGCCACCCCGAAGCTGGCCAGCTCCACCCCCGCCCCGCGCAGCGCCGTCAGCCCCGCGTCCGACGTGTTGCGCCCCACCGCGCGCAGGTGCCTCCCCTCGCTGAGCCGGCCGTTGCCGCCGCCCGCGATCAGCAGGGGGAACTCGGTGTTGCTGTGGATGGAGCCGTCGCTCAGCTCGCTGGTGCAGAGGATCGAGCAGCTCTCCAGCAGGTTGTTCTCGCCGTCGGGGGTGTCGCGCAGGACGCCCAGGAAGTCGGCCAGGCGCTCCATGGTGAACACGGTGGCCGCGTGCACGGTGGGCTGCGGCTGGGGCTCCTCGTGGCAGGTGACGTGCAGGCCGTTGTCCGCGCCCACCTGCCAGAAGACGGCGCCGCTGCCGCAGGTGCTGAACTGGACGCTGAAGGCGCGGGTCAGATCGCAGGACAGCGCCATGGCCAACAGCTCGGACATCGCCAGGTTCTTCGCCTCGATCTGCTCCTGGCCGTTCACGTCGGGGTAGGAGGAGGTGGGCGCCGTCGACGTGCAGGCCGCCACGTCGGCGCCGATGCGCTTCTCCAGCGCCCGCACCGAGTCCAGGTACTGCTCCATGCGCACCTTGTCGCCCGCGCCCAGCCGCGTGTGCAGGCGGCTGCCCTTCCACTGCAGGGCGTCCAGCACCGAGCTGCGCGCCAGGTCCCGCTCCTGGTCCGTGGGCAGGGCGAAGAGCCGCTCGTAGGCGCGCACCACGTCGTACTCCGAGGGGTTCACGTTGTTCGGCCCGTTGTGCGACAGGTGCTGGAAGCTGCTGCCCTCGTCCGTGCCGCGGAACCAGGTGACGCCCAGCTCCAGGGAGCGGAAGGGGGTCTGTCCGGCGAAGTGCTCGGCCGCGATCTGGTCGACGGAGGGCCCCGGCAACGTGGAGACGATCGTGTCCCGCACCACGCCCAGCTGGTGGTAGTGCTGCCCGGTCAGCACCCCGCTCATGCCCGAGTGGTGGGGGTGCGTCGCCGTCTTCATCTCGAAGCCCGACAGCACGCTGACCCGGTCGCGCAGGTCGACCAGGGGGGCGAGCTCGTCCGACGGCGACCAGCCCGTGCCTTCGCTGCCCGGCACCCAGCGCTCGGGGCGGATCCCGTTCCCCCAGAACCACAGGCCAAAGCGGTCGGGCGAGCCCGAGGGCCCCGCCTTCGCGTCCCGCATGGCGTCCAGCATCGGCAGGGGCAGCGTCGCCACCGCGCCGCCCAGCAGCGACTTCAGGACGAACCGTCGATTCACCTTCATGGCCCCTCCCCGATGCACGCCGCCCAGGCCGAATCGCCCGTGTTCTCCAGGGGGCCGTGGCCCGTCGCGTGCCCGCGCGCGCGGCACCAGCGGTGGAAGGCCTCGTCGCAGGCGCCGCCCCAGCGCTGGGCGTCGCCGTTGCACAGGGGCACGAAGGTCGACAGCTCGGTGTAGCTGGCTTCGTAGACCGTGGCCGTGGGGTTGCAGGCCACGATGGCGACGTCGCCGCTGTTCTCCACCGGGCCGTAGCCCGTCACCAGGCCCTGGGCGCTGCACCAGCGGTTGATGGAGGCGTTGCAGTCCATGCCGAAGCGGTTGACCTGGTTGCAGGAGGGGTGCAGGGCCTCCAGGGCGGTGTAGGACGTGGTCATCACCACGGCGTCGTCGGGAGCGAGGCAGGCCACGGCGAAGGAGGAACCGGAAGACGCGACGGGCCCGATGCCGCTGGAGGCGCAGCCGGGGCCCCCGCACATGCGGTGGACGGCGGCGCGGCAGCCGGCGGTGCTCGAGTTGGCCAGGGGCGAGCAGGATTCGTGGGAGGCCGTGATGTCCTCGGGGGAGACGGTCCAGAGATCGACGTGCAGGTCCTCGTCCACCTCCCCGTCGCCGTCGTCGTCCAGGCCGTTGCAGGTCTCCCAGGAGGCCACCGCCTCGCAGCCCAGCCACGCGCCGTCCTGGCAGGTGTCGATGCCGGGGGCCGCGTCGGTCCCGCAGGGCGCGAAGACCACCTCGTCGACGCTGCCGTCGCAGTCGTCGTCCAGTCCATTGCAGGACTCAGCCACCGGGAAGTCGGCCGTGCAGCCGCGCCAGGCGCCGCCGGTGCAGAGCTCGACGCCGTCGCCGCACTCGCTGCTGCAGGGCCGGGAGACCCCCTCCTCTTCCCGGGCGCAGGGGCCGCCTTCGGGGGTGGCGACCGTGCGGTAGGCCACGGACTCGGAGATGGCCATCAGCAGGCCGGAGAGGCGGTGCCCGTCGTCGATGAGGGCGGCGGCCGCGGCGTCCAGCTCGTCGGACTCGCGGCGCTGTTCGATGTGGCCCAGCAGGTGGCTCCAGGCGTTGCTGGCGATGCAGGGGGGCAGGCGATCGTGCAGGGCGACGGCCTCCCCCATGGCCGCCGCGCCGTCCACCAGGGTGTCGTCCAGGTCCGCCGACGCGTCGATGGGCAGGCCGTTGTCCAGCTCCCGCCGCTCGCCGATGGGCCCGTAGTGCTCGAACGCGAAGCCGATGGGGTCCATGTCGCCGTGACAGCCGGCGCAGGTGGGGTCCGTGGCGTGGGACTCCAGCAGCTGGCGCAGGGTGCCGGAGCTGTCCGGGCCGCCGAGCTCGGTCACGACGCCGGGCGGGGGCGGCGGCACGTCCTTGCAGAGCAGGCGGGAGCGCACGTAGCGGCCGCGGTGCGTCGGGGAGGTGAGGGAGGCGTGGGCGTTGCCGGCCAGGAAGGCGCCGCGGGCCAGGATGCCGGCGCGGTCGGCGGGCAGGGTGACGGCCAGGGTGGGGTCGCCGGGGTCGGGCACGCCGTACAGGGCGGCCAGCTCGGGGGTCAGGTAGCTGTCCGTGGTGGTGAGCAACGTGCGCAGGTCCGTGTCCTGCTCCAGGGCGACGGACTGGAAGAGGCGGAGCATCTCGTCCGACAGGGACTGCTGCAGGGCCGGCGTCCACTGGGGGTAGAGGGCGGGGTCCTTGCTCACCAGGGCCAGGCCGTCCAGCTCCAGCCACTCGCCAAACCAGCGGCGCAAGGCGGGGGTGCTGCTGGGGTCGGTCAGGAGGAGGGCGGCGGCGGCGCGCAGGTCCTCGGGGCTGCGCAGCAGGTCGGCGGCGGCGAGGTCGACCAAGGCGGCGTCGGGCGGGCGATCGAGCAGGGTCAGGGCCAGCCGCGCGGCCTGCTCGTGCGGGTCCAGCCAGCGCAGCTCGGAGTCGTCGGGCCGGTCGACGCCGAGCTCCACCCGGAACAGGAAGTCGGGGGCGAGCAGGGCGGCGGCGACCATCGCTTGCACGGCCAGGGTGGGCCGATCGGTGGTCTCCACGATGCCCAGGTAGATCTCCACCCAGCGCTGCAGGTCGTCGCCGGTCACGGGACGTCGCCAGGTTCGCCCCAGGAAGTCGACCAGAAAGGCGCGCAGGCAGGCCTCCTCACCGGCGAAGACGTCCTCACGACCCAGCGGAGGCTCCAGGGAGCAGCCCAGGCGCGCGTCCCGTGCCACGTCGTCGGCCACGGCCTCCTGGGCGACGGTCCAGGCGGCGGCCTCGTAGACCTCGAAGTCCAGGGGCGCGACCGTCACCTCCGCGGCGCCTACCGACGCGTAGCCGTGCAGCACGAAGTCGGCGGGGAGCTCGCCTTCGAAGACGACGCCCAGCAGGTCGGCCACGCTGTTGCGCCACTCGTGCTGGGTCAGGCGGTGCAGGCCGCTGAGCGCGCCGGCGTCGACGGCGGGGGACAGGGGGACGACGGTGGGGGTGGGATCCTCCACGGGCTCGGGCAGGGCTTCGCAGGCCGACAGGAGGAGGATCGTGAAGAGGACGCGCAGCATCGGCGCACACGCTCCCACGGGGGAGCGCGTGGGGCAACGTCGATGGGGCGGCGGGGGGGGGGCGACGCCCCCCCCGCCCCC
>CALCXL010000644.1 GCA_937907595.1 uncultured Pseudomonadota bacterium | reverse complement strand
GTGTTCACGGCGCACAGCATCCCGACGTCGATGGCCGCCACCTCGCCCTACGTCGATCAGCTCCGCCAGGCCTGCGGCTGGGTGGCCGGGGACCTGGGCATCGACGGCTTCGACCTGGTCTGGCAGTCGCGCAGCGGCCCGCCGCAGGTGCCCTGGCTGGAGCCTGACGTCGCCGACTTCCTGGCGTCGATCCCCACCGACCGGCCGGTCCTGCTGGTCCCCATCGGCTTCGTATCGGACCACATGGAGGTGGTCTGGGACCTGGACCACGAGGCGGCGGCGGTGGCGGAGCGGCGCGGCATCACCCTGCGGCGGGCGCGCACCCCCCAGGACCACCCGGCCTTCGCGGCGCTGGTGGCCGATCTGCTGCAGGAGCGGTTGGACCCCACGCGGCCCCGCCCGGTGCGGGGTGGCGGCGCCCCCTGGCCCGATCGCTGCGCTCCGGAATGCTGCCCGGCCCCGCGGCGCTGAGGGTTCTCTGCTGAGGGGGCTCAGGTCCCCCGCGTGCGGGTCAGCAGGCGGGCGGCCACGGCGTCCAGGGGGACCCGGTCCAGCACCTGGCGGAAGCCGTCGGCGGCCTCGTCCAGGCGGCCGGCCTCCAGGGCGTGCACCGCGGCCTCGAAGCGCGTCTTCTCCGCCCACTTTCCCTCGCGCAGGTCGCGCTTGTCGCCCTCGAAGAGCTCGAACACGGAGACCGCGTCCACCCGGCCCTTGACCGGCATGTGGCCGACGTAGCGCGTCAGGAAGCTGTCCCGACCGGGAAGGCCGTCGACCACGGCGTCGGTGAGCAGCGCCGTGCAGCCCACCTCCTTGGTCAGGCTCTCCACGCGGGAGGCGGTGTTGACGGCGTCGGCGATGACCGTGCCGTCCATGCGCTCCGCCTCGCCGATGGTGCCGAGCATGGCGCGGCCGCGATGCAGGCCGATGCCGATGCGGATGGCCTCCTCGCCCCGCTCCGCCCGGATCTTGTTCAGCCCCAGCAAGGCCTTGCGCATGGAGACGGCGGCGCGCACCGCGTCCTCGGCCGCGCCGGGGAACAGCGCCATGATCCCGTCGCCGATGTACTTGTCGATGAAGCCACCGTGGGTGCGGATCGTCGGGCCGATGTGCCGCAGGTACTCGTTGATGAACTCGACGTTGGCCGCGGGGCTGCGGCCCTCGGACAGCGTCGTGAAGGAGCGGATGTCGGCGAAGAGGACCGTCATCTCCCGCTCGACGGCGTCGCCCAGGCGGACCTCGGTGATCACGTCGCGGCCCAGGAGGCGGAGGAACTGCTGCGGGACGAAGCGCGCGTAGGCGGCGTTGAGCTCCCGCAGCTCCTCGACCAGCTGCGCGTTGAGCAGCGCGACCGCGATCTGCGACGACAGCATGCGCAGCAGCTCCAGCCGCTGGGCCGTGAACACGCCCGGGGCCAGGTTGTTCTCCAGCACCAACATGCCCTGCATGCGGCCCTGGTGGAGCAGCGGCACCCCCATCATGGAGCGCACGCCGCGCTCCTTGAGGTCCTCGGCCTGGGCGAAGCGGCTGTCGTCCTGGGCGTCGGCCACCACCACCGGCTCGCGGCTGGCGGTCACGAGGCGGACCAGGGCCTCCGAGGGCGCCTTCGCCTCCTCGATGGGGGCGTCGATCAGGTGGAAGCGGCCCGTCGTCTCCCCTCTGGACGCCAGACGCAGACCCGATCCCGTGGACAGCAGCAGGTAGACCGTCTCCGCACCCGCGCTCTCCATGGCCAGGTGCGACAGGCGGGCGAGGAGGGAGTCCAGCTGCAGCTCGCCGGCGATGGAGCGCGCGCCCTTGAGCACCGTGTCCAGGTCCAGGTTCACGCCGCCGCGCACGGTGATCGTGCCGGTGGGGGCCAGGCTCTGGGTGGCCTCCCGCTGGTCGGGATCCAGCCCCAGCTCCCGCGCCCGACCGTCGGCGCCCATGCGCAGCCAGGCGTGCGCCGCGTCCCCCCGCCAGGCCCGCGCCGCCCGGGGGCTCCCGGCCCGCACCAGGGCCGACGAGGCCCGCTCGGCCGCGATCGCCGCGTACCAGTGGCTGCCCAGGCGCATGGCCGCGTCCATGGCGCGCTCGTACAGAGGCAGGGCCTCGCCCAGGTCGCCCCGGATCCGGGCCAGCTCTGCGTCGATGAGGAGCACCTTGGCGCGGTGGGCCGCTGGGCCCGACGCCGCCTGCTTCGCGAGGGTCTCCCGGGACTCCAGGAGCCGCTCCCAGGCCGGGCCCTCGGGCTCGCTGCACTCCGACGCGCGCACCAGGGCCTCCAGGGAGGCGTGCTCGGCCAGGATGGGCATGGCGAAGGACGTGGCCACCACCGGCTCGGCCGCCTCCAGGGCGCGGCGGGCGCCAGCGACGTCACCGCCCAGCAGGGCCAGGTGGCCCTTGAGCACGTGGTAGACGTGCAGGGGGACCCGGAAGAACCGCCCCTCCATGCGCTGCACGAACTCGGCCTCGGAGAAGCCCTCGCCCTCCATGGAGGTGGTCGCGCTCGTCTCCCCGGCCAGCGCCCGCGCGAACTGCCGGATCGGGTCCAGGAACATGGCGTTGTCGACCAGCCCGTAGCGCCCGGCGAAGGCGGCGTTCTGCTCGGCCCGGCGCACGGCTTCGGGCAGCGACTCCCCGGCCAGGGTCGTGGAGATGGCGCCCGAGGCGAGGGACCAGGAGGCGTAGATGACGTCGCCGGCGTCCAGGCTCTGGGTGTAACCCTCGTCGACCACCGCCACCGCGTCGGGCAGCGGGCGCGTCCAGTGCACGGTGAAGCCGCCCACCAGGAAGCGGGACATGCCGCGGATCGACAGCAGGCCGGACGCGTCGGCGACCTGCAGCGACGCCTCGCCAAAGAGCCGCGCCTGCTCGTGCATGCCCAGGCCGCCGCCCACGATCATGGCCATGCCGGCCAGGGCGTAGGAGGTGAAGGGCGTGACGCCGTTCTTGAGGCCGCGCGCGGTCATGGTCAGCAGGAGGTGCTGCCAGAGCTCGCTCTGCTGGGTCAGGTAGGCGCAGGGGCCGACGATGTAGAGGAACTTCTGGACCGCCAGCTCGATGGGGTCGTCGGTCCAGGGGGCGTGCACCACCTGGTCCAGGGGGGTCTCCTCCAGCAGCGCCGTCAGCTCGGCGAAGCCGGCCCCGATCTGCTCCTGGCTGGGGAAGCGCGCCAGCGGGTTGCCCAGGGCCTCCAGCGCGGCCAGGCCGATCTCCACGACGCCGCCCAGGTTGCCCTCGTGGTGGGCCAGGGTCATGTCCAGGCCGAAGACGTCGAAGGCCTGGGGCGGCGAGGCGATGTGCTGGCGCAGCACGTCCAGGCGCGCGCGCCCGGCGTCGAAGTCACCGAGCAGGGTGGCGGCCTGGCAGGAGCCGGCGTGCAGGCCCCAGGCGAGCTCGCCGGCGTCCTCCCAGCCGCTGTCGGGCAGCAGCGCGCAGCCGGCGTCGAAGAACCCGCGGGCGGCGGCGAACGCGGCGGAGGCCAGGGCCCGGGCTCCCGCCTGGGCGTGGAGACCGGCCACCTGCAGGCGCTCGGCCGGATCGGTGATCAGGTCGCGGGCGCGGGCGAAGTGCTCCACCAGGGACAGCAGCAGCTCCGGCTGGTCGGCCAGCGAGCCCAGGAGCAGCCGCGCGACGCGCAGGTGCAGGCCCGGGCGCTCGGACTCGCGCGTGAGCTCGTAGGCGGAGGTCTGCACCGCGTCGTGCACGAAGCGCAGGGACGCGCGCTCGGCCGGCGCCTCCTCGTCGCCCTCGGCGGATCGCAGCAGCTTCCAGCCCGGCCCCTCGAGCTGCACCAGGCCCGCCGCTGCCGCCTGATCCAGGGCGTGGGCCACCGCGCCGGCCGGCTCCCCCACCGCCGCGGCGAGCCGCGACAGCTCGACGTGGACGCCCAGGCAGGCCGCCACGCTCACCAGGTCGCGGGCGTGGGGCTCCAGCCGCCCCAGGCGCTCGGCCACCAGCTCGCCGACGTGATCGCCCAGGGGCCGCGCGGCGATGGCCTCCAGGTCCCAGGAGAAGCCCATGCCGCTGGGGCGGATCATCCCTTCGCCGTACAGCGCCTCGATCAGCTGCCGCAGGAAGAAGGGGTTGCCGCCGGATCCGCGGTGCAGCTCGCTGGCGAGGTCCGCCACCGCGGCGCGGCTCTGGCCGGTCGCGTCGGACAGGAGCGCGGAGACGTCGGCCACCCGCAGCGGGGCCAGGTGCAGGTCGATGATCTCCCCGTGGGCCTCCTGGATCGCCGTCAGGGTGCGCCGCAGCGGGTGCTGTTCGTCGACCTCGTTGTCGCGCCACGCGCCCACCAGGATCAACCCGCTGCAGCGGTGCTCCACGAAGAGCGCCTGCAGGAGGCCCAGGGAGCCGGGGTCGGCCCACTGCAGGTCGTCCAGGAAGAGCATCAGCGGCGCCTCGGGCGAGGTCAGCCCGCCCACCAGGCCCAGCAGCGTGCGCTCGTAGCGGCGCCGCGCTTCCGTGGGCAGCACCTCCTCCACCGGGGGCTGGGGCCCGAGCAGGGAAGCCAGCTCGGGCAGGTCCTCCATCAGCACGGCCGCATTGGGGCTCAGGACCTCGCTCAGGCGCGCGGCCGTCGCTTGGGCCCCCTCCCCGCCCGCCGCAACGGACTCCACCAGGAGCCGCCGCAGGGCGTTGAGCAGCCCGCGGTAGGGCTCGCCCCGCCGGTACTGCTCGTACTTGCCGCCGACGTAGCGCCCGCCCGCCTGCAGCACGCGCCCGCTCGCCGCCTCCACCAGCGCCGTCTTGCCCACCCCGGACCAGCCGGAGACCCGCACGAACACGAGGGCGCCCCGGCCCGCCTGGGCGATGGCGTCGTCGAAGCAGCCCAGGGGCTCCTCCCGCCCGTAGAGCCGCGTGGGCACCCGGAACCGGTGGCTGCGGTCCTCCTGGCCCAGGGGAAAGGAGGCCAGGGACGCGTGCTGGTGCAGGGTCCGGCAGCGCTGCAGATCGGCGAAGAGGCCCGTAGCGCTCTGGTAGCGGTCGTCGGGGTGCTTCGACAGCAAGCGCAGGACGATGTCGCCCAGGGGATCCGGCACGTCGAGGGGCGCGGGGCGGCGGGCCAGGTGGGCGTGCACCAGGGCGCCGGCGTCGGCCCCCTCGAAGGGCGGGTGCCCGGTGAGCATGGCGTAGAAGGTCGCGCCGACGGAGTAGAGATCCGAGCGCTCGTCCACGGGCAGGCGGAGGCGCCCCGTCTGCTCGGGAGCGATCCACGCGAGGGTGCCCACGATCGCGCCCTCGTCGCCCGCCGCAGCGGTGGCGGCCTGCTCGGCCAGCTCGAAGTCCAGCAGCCGCAGCTCGCCCGTCTTGGGGTGCACGGCGATGTTCGCGGGGTTGATGTCCCGGTGGATCATGCCGACCCCGTGCAGCTGGGCGACCGCGGCGGCCAGGGCCGTGGCGTGCTGCAGGAAGGAGTCGATGGTGAGGGGCCCGGCGCTCAGGTACGAGGAGAGGGCGCGGCCACCGAAGTCCTCCACCACCAGGGCCAGGCCGTTGCCGTCGACCTCCAGGGCCTCGGTCCGGATGACGGAGGGGAGATCGAGCTCCCGCAGCACGCAGTGTTCGTGGCGCAGGCGGGCCAGCTCGGCCAGGGGGGGGTGCTCCGAGACCGACCGCTTGATGTAGACTGGACGGTCGTCCGCCTCGCGGACCGCACGCCAGACAGCGCGGCGGGGCGTGCGGTGGATGCATTCCGTCAGTCGGTATCCGGCGACCAGGTCCATCGATCCTCCCGGGGGAGGCGAATCCTACCAGCGGGGCCGCCTGGGATGGCCCCAGCGGCGCTGCGAGGGGCCCGCGCTTGTTAGCATCGCCGGGCCAACCGCCAGGAGGTCCCATGTCCGCCGTGCCGCCCATCGACCAGTCGCCCGTCCCCTACCCTCCGCCGATCCCGGAGCGCTGGGGGGGGCTGTTCAACAGCCTGCGGCACGAGCTCCCCCGGGAGATCAGCCGACGGGAGACGGGCGAGCCGATCCGCGAGGTGGAGGGCACGGTGCCCGACGACCTCAACGGCGACTTCCTGGCGTCGGGGCCGGTGAGTTTCACGGTGCTGGGCGAGCCCGTGAACTCCTGGTTCGACGGCCAGGGCGGCATCCACCGGGTGCGCATCAACGGCGGCAAGGTGGTGGCCTGGTCCCGCATCGTGCGCAGCGACGACTACCGCCAGGCCCAGAAGGCCGGCGTGATGGAGGTCAACCACTTCAACATGAACGCGCACACGGTGCTGCCCTTCCAGGGCGCCCGGACCTTCAACACCGCCAACACCCAGCCCATGATGTGGCAGGACCGGCTCTTCGCCATGTACGAGGGCGGGCTGCCCGTGGAGCTGAGCGACCGCCCCCTGGACAGCATCCACGACACCGACTTCGACGGCGCCGTGCACAAGAGCGAGCACCTGTCGGCGCACTACCACTACAACCGCAAGCGGGACACGATCCTCAACTACGGTCTGCTGCCGCACCTGCACCTCAACTGCGTCAAGAAGCGCATCGACGACACGCAGCTCCAGCTCTACACCTTCCCGCGGCAGGGCCCGCCCACGTCGCTGGCGAAGGTGGACCTGCCGGCCTACCCCTGGCTGCACGACTTCATCGTCAGCGAGCGCTACGCGCTGTTCCTGATCCCGCCGGTGGGCATCGACCTGTCGCGGATGATGGACGACCTGGGCACGCTGGCCGACAACTACGTCTGGGACAGCAACGGCAGGACGCGGCTGGTGGTCATCGACCTGAACGACCCGGGCAAGGCCATCGCCAACGTGCTGCTGGACCCGGGTCCGGGCAACGACCAAGGGCGCTTCTGGCTGTGGCACTTCGCCAACGCCTACGAGAAGGACGGCAAGCTGCACGCCGACTTCATCCTCTACGACGACTACGAGTCGGGGGTGAAGGACTTCGTGATGTCGATCCACACCAAGGACTACCCGCGCACGGTGCAGCCCTCGCGGCTGGTGCGCTCCTCGGTGAGGCTGACCAACGACAGCAAGGTGGTGGACGCGAAGTCCTTCGAGATCGAGGTCCTGGCCGACATCTCCTCGGAGTTCTGCCGGGTCTCGCCGCGGGCGTTCAACCGGGAGTACCGCTACATCTACATGGCCGCCCACTCCAGCGTGCACGCCTCCTACAACTGCCTGTGGGACACGCTGTGCAAGGTCGATGTCGTCAACAAGACGGCGCAGCGCTTCACCTTGGGGGACGAGCAGATCCCGTCGGAGCCCATCTTCGTGCCCCGCCGCGGCGGCACCGACGAGGACGACGGCTACGTGCTCACCCTGGTCTACGACGGCACCCGGGACCGCAGCTACCTGGCGGTCATCGCCAGCCAGGCCCTGCCCTCCAACGGCGGCACCGCCGAGGAGCCCGCAGAGCCGATCCCCCTGCCCCCCGAGGCCCTGCTGGCGCGGATCTGGATCCCGGTGACGGTGCCGATCACCTTCCACCGCATCTTCACGGGCATCGGCGGCGGCTGGCCGATGATGAACGAGGACGGCTGAGCCGACCGGCGCGATCAGGCGGGGATGCCGCCGATGCGCTCGCCCAGCCGCACGGTGGCGCCGGGCTCCACCGACCACAGCGCGCGGCCGGCGGGAAAGACCAGGACCACGGTGCTGCCCATCTCAAAGCGGCCCAACTCGCCGGCCCGCTCGATCGCCATCGGCGGCTCGACCGCGCCGTCCACCCGGGGCTCGCCGGCGTTGCTGATCAGGTCGCAGAAGGTCGTGCGCATGCGGCCGACGCCGAACGCGCCCACCATCACCACCGCGATCTCCCCCGCGTCGGTGTCCAGCCGCGCGACCATGCGCTCGTTCTTCGCGAAGAGGTCCCGCACCTTGCGCGTGGCGGCGGGGAAGACCGGCCACAGCTCCCCCGGGCGGTAACGCCAGCCGACCACGCTGCCCTCCCGGGGCGTGTGCACCCGGTGGTAGTCCTTCGGCGACAGGTAGATGACCGCGAACTGCCCGCCCTCGTAGCGATCGTCGCCGCCCAGCAGGTCCGCCACCGCGTAGTCCAGGTCCGGGGCCTGGGGCAGCCGTCCGTCGACGATGGCGCCGATGGCGTAGACCTTGCCGTCCACGGGGGAGACGATGGCGTCGGGGTCCGGGCAGATGGGTCGGGCCTCAGGCAGCAGGGGCCGCGTGAAGAAGTCGACCAGGGAGTTGTAGTCGCCCAGCCCGCCGACGCACTCAGACAGGTTCACCCCGTAGTGCCCCACGTACCACCGAAGGATCGGATCGAGCAGGAAGCGGGGGAGGTGGCTGCGCCCGAACATCCCCATGACCCGGCTGACCAGGTTGCGGGGGACGAGCGAGAGCCCGGTGATGATGAGGCCGTCCTTCATGGGGCGCGGAGGATACCGGAAGCCGGGCTCCGCGCCCCCTCAGGAGGTCATTCGTCCTGGACGGGAGGCCCGACGTTGACCGCGGGCGGCGCGGTGCAGGTGATGATGACCTCCACCGTGGTCGTATCGGACAGGCCATCGCAGTCCGTGACGGTCAGCTCGAACGTGTCGGAGTACTCGACGAAGATGCCCGGCATGTCGTCGACGCCGTCGGGCAGGCCGACCAGGGGGGTCGCGGAGTCGCCGCCCTCCAGGATCTCGAGATCGCTGCCGCTGGGGGACCACGAGTAGACGAGCCCGGTGCCGTCGGGATCCACCGACGCCGTGCCGTCGAGGCGCACCGCCTCAGCGAAGCACTCCGTGCAGTCCAACGAACCGTAGGCCGCCTCGAAGCAACGTCCGCTGCCCGACGCCGCCACGTCCGGCCCCGCGTCCGCGACGGGGCTGTTGGAGCCGGCGGCCGTGGCGTCGGCGCCGGTGAAGAGGACCGAGACCGCCTCGCCCTCGGCGCCGTGCTCGTCCCGGCCGCTGATCGCCAGCTCGTAGTCGCCGGCCAGATCGGTCAGGACCGACACTGTGTCGGCGGTCTGCGAGACGAAGTCCCCGCCCACGTCCGAGCCGGCGGGCGCCGCCAGCATGTCGAAGCGGAAGTCGAAGGCGTCGCCGTCGGGATCGTAGGAGCCCGAGGTGTCGATCTCCGTGGCCACGCAGGCCGCGGGCGTGCTGGGCACCAGGGAGGCGACCACGATGGGGGCCAGGTTGTCCACGCAGCCCACGCCCAGCGGCACGTAGCGGATGATCGTGAGCTCTCCGGTGCTGATGCTCTCGTCCATGTCCATCGTGTTGAGGACGGGGTCGTAGATGAAGCCGGTGAAGGGGAAGTCGTAGTCGTGGTCGATCTCCGTGATCTCCACGGCGGGGACGTACTCCAGCTCGTAGGGGTGGATGTCCCAGTAGCCCACGAACTGCTCCTCGTAGATGTCTCCGAGGCGCGACGAGGCGGTGATGGGCACCACCACGGACGGGGTGGCCGGGTCGTTGGTCACCACCTCCAGGTCCGCTGCGGCCTCCGACTCGTCGAAGGCGTCGTAGTTCACCTCGATGGTGACGCTGCCGCTCGGCCCCACCAGGATCGGCACGGCGCCCGCGACGGGCACCGTGAAGTAGCCGCTGCCCACCGTCTCCGTGAGGGTGATCGCCGTGATGGTCAGCAGGGTGGTGCCCGCGTTGTGCACCACGAGGCCGCCGGTGGGCTCGCAGCCCAGGTTGACCTCACCGAAGTCCATGCGGGGCGGGCTCATCTCCGCCATGGGGCCGAAGTCCTGCGTGGCGGAGCTCAGCGTGTTGCCCAGCTCCGTGCCGTCGTCGGCCGTCAAGGTCACGGTGACCGTGTCCGGCGCGGTCAGGGACGCCGAGGCCAGCACCGAGCCGGTCTCGCCGAGTGCGCCGGCGCTGTTGGCCCAGGCGTAGACGTAGCCCTCAGCGTCGCCGTCGGCGTCGCTCCAGCCCAGCCCGCTCGCCAGGTAGGAGTCGCTGGCGACGTCGTAGACCAGCTCCACGCCCGTGAAGGCGGGCGCCGAGTTCCCGATGGTCACCGAGGCGCTGAGCACCGGAACGCCGGCGTCGGTGCCGTCCCAGGGGGTGACCTCCACCGCCACGGCGTCGGCGCGCGCGAACTCGGAGGCGGCCAGGACGGGCATGTCGCCCCCCGCGGGCGCGCCGTCCACCGTCCAGGCGTAGCTGAAAGAGACCGTGTCGTCGTCGATGTCCGCGGCGAGCCCGGGCACCGCCGTCAGGGCGTTGGAGCTGGTGGCCGGATCGGGGGTGATGGTCGCGCCGGCCAGGGTGGGCGCGGTGTTGCCCACCAGGAGGGGCGCGGAGGAGACCATCGCGCTGGCCAGGGCGCCGTCCGTGGCCCAGGCCTGGCAGACCAGGTAGTCGCCGCGGTTGAAGGAGGCCCCGTCCAGGGAGGCGCCAGGCACGTTGAAGATGCCGTTGATCACCCAGGTGTACAGCCAGCCCTCGGCGTCGCCGTCGACGTCGGCGAAGCCCTCGCCGGAGCAGGTGAAGACCGTGTCCTCGAAGCCGGCGGCCGGGTCGACCGTGGCGCCCGTGGCGGTGGGCGCGGTGTTCACGGCCGTCACCGTGTTGGAGGTGACCGCGCCGCCGTCGGCGCTGCCGTCGTTCGGGGTGGCGACGGCGTGGATGGCGTCGCCCTTGTCGAAGTCGGCGGAGGTGAGCGTGTTGCCGGTGACGCCGGAGTCGACCCCGTTGACGAACCAGGCGACGGACACCGTGACGGCGTCGCCCTCCGGATCCGACGTGCCGCCGGGGGTGGCCACGACGTCGTCGCCTTCGGCCGGCGCCAGGGGGAGGATGCTGACCGCGTAGAGCACCGGCGGCTGGTTGCCGATGGTCACGCTGTCCGTGGCCGGGGCGCCGTCCTGCCCGCCGTCGTTCGGCAGGACCTCCACGGCCCAGACCTCGCCCGCGCTGGTGGCGCCGCCGGGCACGATGGTGGAGTTGTCGTAGGCCGGGGCGGGGCTGCCGTCGACGGTCCAGCGGATGGACACGGTCACGGGCATGGACTCGGGGTCGGACGTGGTGATCGACGCCAGGAGCACGTCGTCGGACGAGGGGCTGGCGGGCACCAGGGTGACCGTGGCGGTCGGCGGCTCGCCGTAGTCGATGGGGGTGCTGTCGTCGTCGTCCGCCGTGTCGTCGTCGTCGACCGCGGTGTCGTCGTCGTCGGCCGCGGTGTCGTCGTCGTCGACCGCGGTGTCGTCGTCGTCGACCGCGGTGTCGTCGTCGTCGGAGCCGCTGGAGTCGTCGTCGTCGCCCGTGGGGCAGCCGGCGAGGACCAGGGCCCCGGTGAGGGCGAGCAGGTAGGACAGGATGCTGGCGGTCGGGCGCATGGGAACCTCCGAAATCGGGAACGGGGAGCAGGGGAGCAGGGTACCCGGGTACGGCCGCCCGCGGGAGCCCGATCGGGGGGGAAACGCTGCTTTTCTTGCGGCCGCCCGACAGAGACTCAGCGGGCCGGGGGCTTGCTCAGCAAGAAGGGCCCGATGGCCACGGCGTCCATCGCCGAAGACACGAAGGTGCGGAGGGCGTCGCGCGCGGTGCAGACGGGGGGTTCGCCGCGCAGGTTGAAGCTGGTGTTGAGCACCGCCTCGACGCCGATGCGCTCGCCCACCGCCTCCAGCAGCCGGTGGTACCGGGGCTGCTCGACCGGGTCGACGACTTGGGGCCGCAGGGTGCCGTCGACATGCACCACCCCGGCCAGGCGGCAGGCCTGCGCCTCGGGCACGGCGTCCGCGACGATCATGTGGGGGCGCGGGCGATCGTGCCCCAGCACCTGCCGGGCGGCGGCGGCGGTCATGCTGGGAGCGTAGGGCCGCCAGGGCTCGCGGAACTTCACCCGGGCGTTGACCGCGTCCCGCAGGGCGACCTGGGTGGGGTCGGCCAGGATGCTCCGGCGGCCCAGGGAGCGCGCCCCGACCTCCAGGCGGCCCTGCACCCAGCCCACCACGCGGCCCTGGGCGATGAGGTCGGCGACCCTGGCCTCCAGGTCGGCCGGACGCTCGGGCTGCTGGCCAAAGTCGCGCAACGCAGCCTCGACGTCGCCGGCGTCGGGCCCGAGGGCGACCGGGTAGGACGCAGCGCGCGGGTCATCGCCCAGCTGCGCGGAGGCCAACAGCGCCGCCCCCAGGGCCGCG